>CAIMWN010000233.1 GCA_903845155.1 Oligoflexia bacterium | reverse complement strand
GTAAATGCAGGATCTACCAAATCGAGGTTTGCTCAACGGTGCTTTCATCATTGATAAGCCGGTGGATTACACTTCAAGTGATGTAGTTTCTAAACTTAAAAAACCACTGACCGTGAATGGATATGCCGAGCGTGGTTTTAAGATCGGCCACGGTGGAACACTTGACCCTTTTGCAACAGGTGTCCTAGTCGTTCTGCTCGGGGAAGCCACCAAATTTGCTGATTGCTACCTCCACTCTAAAAAAGCGTACGACGGAATCATCAAACTCGGGGTTCGCACCGACAGCGCAGATTTAACTGGCACTACAATTGAGACTAAACCGATCAAAGCGCTGTCAGACCTCGAGTGGCAAGCAATCGCCGATTCGTTTACCCAAAACGACTACCTTCAAACCCCTCCCATGCACTCAGCAAAAAAGAAAGACGGCGTAGCACTTCACACACTCGCTCGCCGAGGCATTGAGATCGAACGTGCTGCAATATTGAAGAAGATCTTTAAATTTGATGTGAAGAAAATTAAAGAGGATGAATTACAATTTTTAGTAGAATGTGAAAGCGGCACATACGTGCGAGTCATTGCGGAAGATCTTGCAGCTCGCGCTGAAACCGTGGCCCACTTGGCTTGCTTGCGACGAACCCGCTCCAGTGACGCAGTAATTGAAAACACTCTGAACTTGGACCAACTCATTGGCCTGATTGAAGCCAAAACTCCGCTCGAACAAATTCCTTGCTTCATCCCCCTTTCTCGGGTGGCCTCTCATATCTCTTCAGTATTAGTAGATGCTCAAGCCACACAAGCCATCCGTAGTGGCATTCAATCCACTATCCAAACCCTCTGCAGAGATGCTACGGTCTGGAGCGCAAAAGAAAGATACGTCGTCATTCGCTCAAAGGATAACGGGGCGCCCATCGCACTTCTTGAAAAATCACCGGGGGCGCATTCATTCAGGTTACAAAGGGTGATTTTATGAGCGAAGGTTGGCCCCGCGCTTAGGGCTGCAGTTGTTGGTTGAGGGCCTTGATTTTCTCTTCTAAAGGGCCAATGGTAGCACGCACCGCTTCCGCATGTGTGAGCTCTGCTTTTGCTTCCAACAATTCTATCCTAATACCCATTTTCTTCTTCACACCTGGAAGAAACATATGCCCTAGTGAGGCTCTCCATGAACGTAAACTTTGTGTATTCATCTTATTCCAATTTTTATTGATAAATGAAATTCTATTATCCAAGTTCAGACGTAATAGATATTCCCTGAGTGACACAGATTCATACAATCCATCCGCATCGGTAGTGAAAGTGAGCGGAGGCCTTAAATAATAACTAGTTCTGAACTCAAACGCAGATGGCTTCGTAAAGTTTTTTCGATACTTAAGAATTTCGTTTACCAATTGCTCACTGGGATTCCTCATTAAATCAAGAATGATGAGTTTCACCTCATCGTAATTTGTCTTTTCCAACGTTTGCATGTTCCTGAGATAAGCTGAAATCTCATCTTCTGACATGCGAAAACGCTTGGCACTTTTTGCAATCAAGCTCAAATTTGAAATGCCCACAGAATCGTAAAACACAAATTGCATATTCTCCAACACACCGTTCACGATTTTTGTTTTCTCCGACGCTGACAGAATATTAAAATTATTTAAGAACATTTTGATTCCATCAGAGCCTTTGTAATCACGTAAAATACTTTCGGCAACGATGGATTCATATACAATGCCTGAATCAAAAAGGGGCTTGAGCTCCAAAGCATGGGTGAAGAGGGCGCGATCTTGATCGTCGACAATTTTCAAATCACCGAGTGCGGCTTCAAGGTAAGATGGGTTCGGCAGGAGTGGCACCGTTAATGAATAATTTTCAGATGCAGTCAAAATCCGATCAAACGCACCATGAGTGGTAATAATATGATTGCAGTCAATTTGCGCGTGAGAAGATTGAAGCAACCATAGGGATAAGATTTGCAAAAATAATGAATACCTTAACTTCATGATCGGGGATGGTAGCATAGGTGACTGTTTTAGTCACATTATTTAATCATACTCCTCCCTCTCAATTCATTTCGTTTATTTCGTCGTGTTTGCATCAATCAATGCGACGAACACGAGAAATCACTTGAGAGTAAAGCCCGCGCAAAAGAGACAAGTCCTGCTTGGCGAGTTCTGTACGCTGAAATATTTTTCTCAATCGCACAAGCATTCGTTCAGGATTCCCTTCTCCCGTTAAACCTACTGCAATCATGAGTTCACGCAAGTGCTCAAACATGGGTTCTTGTTCAGCCCGAGTGGTGAGTGCTCGATGGCCACGTCTTGAGTCATTCTCTTGCAAAAAAAGCTGCGATAACACCACCGCGACGGAGTGACTCAGATTCAATGCAGGAAACTCGGGATTGGAATCAAGCGCACAAAGATGGGTGCACGCTTCAATTTCTTCCTTTAAAAGACAAAAATCTTCGCGTCCAAAAACAAGGGCAACTTTCCCACCCAGCTTACTTCCCAAATCTTCAAGCTTAATCGAAGTTTTCCTACTCTTGCCCGATCGCGCGGTGAAGCCGACGACAAAATTACAATCCTTCACTCCATCTGCAAGCGAATCTGAAACAGGTAGCGAATTTAGACGATCAATCGAGGGCCCAGTCGCCATCCATTGGGCCACGCCTTCTTTCCAATTACATTTTGGACTCACTAACAAAGCTCCTCCGACTGAGTAATTTTCAAGGAGCCGAGCGGTGGCGCCAATATTCTCGGGAATTTTAGTACCTACTAAAATGACTTTGTATCGGTTGAGATTTAGATTCGACATCGCTTCACCTGCAGGAATTATTTCTTGGTATCATCGAGCGCTTTTTGTAGCACCTTAGTCGCCGGATCAGGAACTGGGGCCTCAGGGTTCTTTTCGGGCAAGGGCTCTGAAAACTCACTTTTCTCAAAATCGAAAAAAACAGTACGTCTTTTCGTTAACTTGAGTGAGTCAGAAATCAGAAGCTCAAGCTTGGAGTCACTCCGCCCTTTCAAAGCCCTTTCTACATAAAACTGATCTAAGAAAATGACGGATTCATTTTCGACCGCCCAAATCACAGAACCAATCTTAATCCCGATTGCTTTTGCCGCTTTTTGAACTGAAGGGTCAATGGATGTAATTTTTAAAATCCGAATCGGCGGCATGATACTAAAAGTGAAGATCGGTTTTTCACGGCGTGCCCTTTTTTGTTTTTCCGTAGGAACAAAGGGCTCCAAGATCAATTCCTTTTTAGATAAATTCAAATCGTAAGCTACATCAGCAAGATCCAATTTCTTTTTTTGGTAAGTGACGACATCGCTTCTTAAATTGAACAATGGTGACAAAAGTAGTTTCGACGGCGGATAGGATTTAAGTGGCAGCTCTAAATCATCCCATTCTACGTGGGTAGGTTTCCTTGGTTCGAAACGAATTTTGAAGCGACTTAAGAAATCTTGCCCGAGCACACCATAACAACAAGTTTGCGGAAATTCGGGCACAAAGGCCCAATCACTTTTTGCTTTCCGAAAGGTCGGCGGCGGCATCACTTGATCGGCAATCTTCATTTCATCTAGCTTAGTGTCCTGATAATACCAACCCAAATCCGCCATCATTTTTAAATCGATCGTGCTATAGGTCTGATCTGGCTTGACCCAAAAAGGTGCAACAAACTCAGTGCCGTCTCTTTTTAATGTCACCTTTACTGAATAAGCTGAACCATACAGTCGCGCTGGAGTTCTAAAGTGTGAGCGGAACTCACCATTGGCATTCCCCATGATTCCCATCGCAAGAAATGCAATCCCCATTGCCAATGCTCGATATAAATTGATTTGCCGATTACTCTTCCGCTTTTGAAGTTGCATAGCGCTTCACTCCCAATTTTTTAGCGATGGATGAATCGAGTTTCACCTGGAGGAAAGTGCCCTTTTCCAAATAACGAGTTTGCTGAATGGAGCCAAACTCTTGGAGCTGCGCTTGTAATTTCCCTTCATGATAGGGAATCACTAAATCCCAGGTTTCCATCTTCGTTTTAAAATGATCGAGAATTTGTGTTCTAAATTTAAGTACTGCCTCGTGATCGAGAGCCGAAAGCCTTACCGCTCCCGGCATCACCAATCGTGCAGCATTAATTTGAGCTGGCGTTACCAGCAAATCGGCTTTATTCAGAACCACCATTTTTTCTTTTTCATCACACTTGAGTTCCTTCAGAACCTCACAAGTCGTTTCGTATTGCTGCTTCGCCTGAGTCGACGACGCATCCACCACATGAATAATTAAATCAGCTTCAGTGATTTCTTCCAAGGTGGATCGAAAAGATGCAATCAAGTTGGTGGGAATTCGTTGAATGAAACCAACCGTATCAATGGCGACCACCGGCGGATGGCTATCGGGATTCAAAGCGCGGACAGTTGAATCGAGAGTTGCAAATAATTTGTCTTCAGCGAGAACAGTAGCTTCGGTGAGCGCGTTTAAGAGTGTCGACTTACCCGCATTGGTATAGCCCACGAGTGCAACTTTCAATAAATTTTCGCGCGAAGTCCTCTGAACGAAACGCTCCTTTTCAATTTCCTTCAAGCGCTCGCGAAGCACCGAAATTCTTCTTTTCACCAACCTGCGATCGACCTCAATCTGGGTCTCCCCCATTCCTTTATTACCGACACCACCACCTCGTTGTCGTTCAAAGTGACTCCATAAATGGGCAAGTCGTGGCAACACATACTGAAGTTTTGCGAGCTCCACTTGTGTTTTTGCTTCACGGGTTCTGGCGTGACGAGAGAAAATTTCGAGAATGGTTCCTGCGCGATCGAGCACGGGCTTACCGCCCAAAGCTTTTTCAATATTTTGCATTTGGCGTGGCGAGAGTTCCACATCGACAATCACAATATCGACTTCGGGATCCATTCCTTCCATTTGGACGCGGATCTCTTCTAGCTTACCCGTTCCAAAATAGGTACCTGCGATGATCTTACGAATAGGAGCCAT
>CAIMWN010000232.1 GCA_903845155.1 Oligoflexia bacterium | reverse complement strand
GCTTCAAAATAAGGACGCTCAACCGCTTCAAATAAAACAAAGAGCGAAAGCAATGATCGTGGCTTTGTTTTTAGGTGCCATCTTTTGCAGTGTTTTCCCGTTAGCCCCGCCAGCAGAAGTTTCGACAACGGTAGAATACCTTTGGAATGATGACGTATTTCCGTTATTTATCGGTGTTTCTATATTGTGTGCACTTCTGATGGTTTCAATGATCATAGAGAGGAGAAGACGATGATTTTATCTGTGTTCGCACTCGTTGCTTTTGCTTACTCTATTTATGAGTTGTTTTGTTCTCAGTCGGCCGCCTCTGCCGCCCGTGCAGTAGTGAGAGCTTCATTGTCTATTTTGTTGGTGTTTATAGGAAAGTTTCAAAATGATTTGATCTTCTCTGGCTTTGTTTTTATTAATCTCGTTGTGGTTTTGGTTTGTTTGTCTGTGATTAGGAATGAGGCGCAGGAATGAGTGAGATTGCGATTGTTGTTCTCGTTGCGTCTATCCTTTCAGTGGTAAGAGAGAAGCAAATCCTTCCGTTTGCCATCGCGGCATTGGGCAGTTTAGTTACAGGAAATGTAGCTGTGGTTGCCGTTGCGGGGCTTTCGCTCCTGTACAGATGCTACTATTCAAAACACCGAGCGGGGCTTGCAAAAGACTCACTTGCGGTCTTGTTTTTGATTTTAGGCGCCGCGCTTCCCGATCCTTATCGTGAGTTTATGATGACCATGGGAGCGATCATCTTTTCAGTCAATTTTGGCACAGCGAAACTCCCCATCTTACCCGCATTACTCATTGTTTATGATCTTTTTGGAAAGCAAATCCAAATTGAATTTGTGATTGGCGCTTTTGCATTCTTTCTTATCGTTTCTGAAGCTCTTCTCATTTTTAAATCCGCTAAGCGCGAACTGGTATTGAAGATTATTGAAGTTCCTGTCCTGGGTTTTATTTTCATTCCCTTTTATTCTTATGTTCAAGAGTGGGTCGCAGTGGATGTTCTGTTGTGGTCGGCGGTAGGAATGATCATTGTGGCTCTTGTTCTTTTCATTTGGATCAAGGTGAAATCACCAAATATGACGCAGATTTATGAACGAGTGCAGGCGAGGATTTTAAGCGTGCTTGAGCCACTTTCATCGTTTATTAAAGAGGGTGTTCCCGTAACCATTAAGACTGAGTTTAGTATTCCCAATGAGTTTAGGTTGCGTTTTAATTCTGTGTTTGTAGGCGTTCTTGCGCTGGTTGTAGCTTGGGTTAGCATTGTTCTTATTCTCAGGGGGGGGCTCAATTGAACCTCGAATTTAGTTATATTACTGCAATTGTTTTTGCATCTTGGGCAGTTACCGGAAGTACGGCGGGATTGATTCCGCTCTTGCTGGGAGGACTTGCCCTTTTCTCAAAGTCGGTCACGGCAAGCCTGCTTGTTTTAACAATGCTCACGGTTATTTCGTTTGTGGTGGCAACCCTCGATAGCAAAAAGAGCGAACATGGGATTTGTAAAAAATATTACTGCTTGCGACTTTTTGGCTGTTTTACTGCACTCATGGGGCAGGCACTGCTGGGTTGGGAGGGTGCTCCCCTTTTGATATTAATTGGTCTTTTACTAACTTTGCCCAATGCTTTTTTATCAATCTTATTTAAGCGGCACTATTTGTCGATGAGCTCTAAAGCCTATTTGTACTCTGTCGTTCTTCCGGGTTTGATCACCTTGAATCTATTATTTAAAATTAAAGGCGATGTAAAAATTGATTTTGCGCAAACATGGGATGTGCTGCTCACTTCAATGGGACTTGGAACGCTTTTGTTTTGTGCTGTCTTTGCTTTTGCCTATTATAAAACAAAATCACTCCTCATCTTTCTCACCCAGTCATGGCTTGGGCTGGGATTGTTTCTTTTAGTGCCAGAAAGTAATGCGATCACACAAATTGCCCTCGCCTCTTTGTTTGCGTTTTCCATGACGGCACCAAAATTAGTGATGCTCGGCAAACAGAATAGTAAGCCATTCAAAACCCTGTATCGCGTAATGATGATTGGTTTGCCGGGATTTCTTGGATTTTCAACTTACTATTACTCGATTCGAAGTATTGTACAGCTACAACTTGCATGGATTGTAGTAGTTATGGCCGCTTACTCATTTCAAATGATTGCTTTAATGCTCAATGACGAACGAGAGTATCGCCCTTTCGTTCCAAACGAGAGGGGAACAAAGATGAAGTTTGAACTGGTAGTGGCAGTTCAACTGCTTTGCGCTGTTGGATTTTATTGGCTTGAGACGACGGGAATCAAATGACATTTTTAAACTGGCTGCCCGAGATCATCATTTTAATTCAAATTTTTCTTTCAATAGGGTTGCTTTGTTTTCGACCCACTACCCATCTTTCATTGTGTCCGGCTTTCTCACTCCTCACTTTTTCGACGCTCGCTTATTTTGGCATCAGATCAGATCTAAGTCATTTTGAGTCGCCGTACAAATTGCTGTCGTCAGACGCGCTCTCAACATTCGGAAAGTTGTTTTCAATGCTGGTTGTTTCTATGTCGGGCCTTTATATTCATTTTCATAAGGAAATGAGCTTTTATAGTAAACAAAAAGCGATGCTCTTTGTGTTGTTTGCTGGGCTATTTATTATTGGAATTTTTAGTGCTCAAAGCCTTGTGCTATTTGTTTTGAGTTGGTTTGGGATTTACCAAGCCCTGACGCGCTTCATTTTAATTGAAACCAAGAAGAGCAGTAGTTGGATTAACTCATTTAGCCAGGGTTCACTGTCTCTTCTACTTTTGATGGTGGGCTTTTCATTATTATTTTTCATCGCGGTCTTTACTTCTAATTCAATTTATTTCTCTGATTTTATTGAATGGTCTAAAAACGCACAAGGGTTGCCAATTCTATGTGCGGGTTTTCTAGTTTGTTTGGTAAGTGGTTTGATGTTGTTTGGCTTTAATTTGAGTGGTGACTCCGCCTTTGGGGTTTCTCTCCATGCTCTATTTGTATTCGTCAGCGTAGGTGTGTTTCTGTTTAGGCTTGGAATTCCGTTGATGAATGAATCAGGTCTTTTTCTAAAGGTGTATGAACAGAACATGATTGGGGCAATCATAGTAGCTTTCACACTGAAACACTCCATCAATGCTGTTCGAACCAATCAACATTTCATTTGGTTATCATCAGTGCTTTATGCGTCAGCAGGGTTAGGTTTGTTTTCGGTTTTACTCGGCGCAGAACAATCGCTACCGCTTTTCTATCTTTTGGCTTTATCGTTTCTTTTTACTTTTACTTTTGTTGGCCAGTCATTCTTAGAAACAAAGTTTAGTAATAAATTTAATATCTTGTTCGGAATGGTCGCTATTTTAGGCATGCCGCCGCTCATTTTAGGGGAACAATACTTTCAACTTTTTCATCACTTGATGGACAATGGTTTAATTGTGATTGCTTTTGGGTTTGGGACAGGATGGTTTTTACTTAGTTTTGCCAGTCTCCAGATGCTTGGTCGAGTCATTTTAGTAAAAAATGGAATTGCGACTTATCGAAAAACCTCAGTAGGTGAAATCACACTTCTGCTAGTGTATTTTACTGGTGTCATTGCATTGACGGCCCTCAAGCCGGTGTTGATTTCATTATTAAATGATCGCCCGATTCCATATTTATGGTAACTTATTAGAGCAATACTAAAGAAAGGATAAAGAATGGAATACCTTCCAGTGCTGGTCATGATGGCAGCGGGTGTGTGTATTGGTGGAGCGGTCTTGTTGATTACTACACTTCTAGGACCAAAGAACCCCAATAAAACCAAGGACACTCCATTTGAGTGTGGAATTCCCGGCTTCGACGCGGGAAAAAACAAACGCGTATCAGTTCGATTTTATATGGTTGCGATTCTCTTTCTTCTTTTTGATGTTGAGACTGTGTTTTTCTACCCTTGGGCAGTGGTCTATAAGAAATTTATATCTACCGGTAATTTTATCCTTCTCGAAATGATCTCATTCACTGTGGTTTTGTTGGTGGGTTATATCTATGTAATCAGAAAAGGTGCGCTCGACTGGCAATAGCAGTTAATCAATTTAATTACGATACGGTAATAAGGAAAGTATGGCAAAAGACGGTTCAGCTGATTTTTTTACTACGAAGTTAGACACAATGGTGAATTGGGCCAGGAAGAACTCACTCTTTCCACTTCCCTTTGGAACGAGCTGCTGTGGAATCGAGCTAATGTCGACTCTGGCTGCTGGTTATGACATGGCGAGATTTGGAGCAGAGGTAGTAAGGTTTTCGCCAAGGCAGAGTGACTTGCTTATTTGCGCAGGAATTGTAAATCTAAAAATGGCCCCGGTACTACGAAACATTTACGATCATATGGCTGATCCAAAATGGGTAATTTCCATGGGCGCTTGCGCATCTTCTGGCGGTATCTTTAACGTGTACAGCGTGACTCAAGGGATTGATACTGTCATTCCCGTTGATGTTTATGTGCCAGGCTGTCCACCGGGACCTGAGGGATTGATCAATGCACTTCTTCGTTTGGAGGAGATGATCTCTCGCGGAGACACACATTCGCTAAAACGTGAGCGCCAAATTCGAGAGGTTTCTCATGGACGTTAATACGCCTGTTCCTACCATTTACGGCTATTTCTTGGAGAAATTCGGCGCACTTTGGGATCAACAAACTGAAGAACTCAAGGCCGATTTTGGCGAGAAAATTGAAGCAATCTTGAAGCCGGGCACAGATAAAACTGATCTACCCATTATATTCGTAAGTAAAAATGGATTTCATAATCTCCTAACCGTTCTTAAAGAAAAACATGGTTATAGTTTTCTTACTGATTATACAGCAAGCGACGAAGAGACTGCTCCCCGTTTTCATTTAATCGTTCACTTAATGAATCCAGAAAATAAAGCGCGTATTCGAGTGAAAGTTAAGCTCAATGAAAATGAAACGATTGCTACTTTAATCCCTATTTGGCCAGGGGCCAATTGGGCAGAGCGAGAAATCTTCGATATGTTCGGAATTCAGTTTGAGGGGCATCCTGACCTCAGAAGAATTCTGATGGATATTCGTTGGGAAGGCCACCCGTTAAGAAAAGATTATCCACTGAGAGGGTATCAGGTTTTCATCACACCAGAACCCTTAGATCCGGAGCTATTAAAATGAGTGATTCAGAAAATAAAAAGTTTATTAATGATGTTCCACTCGATATTGCCCGATTCGGTCTTCCGGGGCAGTACAACATTTCAGTTAAACAAGATAGCGATGACATTTTTGAGGATTCGAAAGTATTCGTGAACATTGGCCCCACTCATCCTGCGATGCACGGAGCGTTTCGATGCATGGCAAAGTTGAATGGTGAGATTATTGAAAAGTCGTACTGTGAGTTTGGATATACTCATCGAGGCAAAGAAAAACTCGGTGAAAACAGAACCTATCATCAATACGTGGTTTACACTGATCGCCTCAATTACTGTTCTTCACTCATCAATAATGTGACCTATGCCATGGCCGTTGAGCGAATGATGGGGATTGAGGTGCCGGAACGAGCAATTTGGATCAGAATGATGTGCGCAGAAATTGCGCGAGTCATCGATCATCTGATTTGCGTCGGCATTAATGCAGTAGATTTGGGTGCATTTTCTTATTTTCTTTACGGGTATCACCAAAGAGAAAAAGCCTATACTTTGATCGAGAAACTTTGTGGAGCCAGACTCACTACTTCCTATACCAGAATTGGGGGCTTGATGGCCGACGCTCCTGACGGTTGGGAGAAAGAAGTAAAAGAATGGGTCAAGGAAACGGAAGCGGTCATTGAAGAAATGGATCAACTTCTCACCGAAAATCGAATCTGGCTTAAAAGAACCAAAGACGTGGCCATATTCAATAAAGAACAGTGCTTGAAATATAGTTTTACGGGTCCAAATGCGAGAGCTGCCGGAATCGATATTGATTTGCGCCGCGACCAACCTTGTATGTTCTACGATAAAATAGATTTCGATATTCCCGTTGCACAAGTGGGTGATGTGTTTGATCGCTACTTTGTTCGCATGGAAGAAATGAAACAATCTCTAAAAATGATCACTCAATGTGCTGATCGCATCAAGAAGGGCCCCGTTTGGGCGGATGACAAACGTACCCGGATTCCAGACAAAGACGTGGTTTACAACACCATGGAAGGCCTGATTCACCATTTCAAATTTTTTATGACTGGATTTAAGGTTCCGCCAGGAGAGGCGTATACGTCTTTCGAGGCTGCGAATGGAGAGCTGGGTTTTTATATCATCAGTAAGGGTGATTCTTCAGCACATCGTATGAGAATTCGGAGCCCTTCATTTTGGCATTATCAAGGACTCGATCCAATGATTCAGGGAGAGTTCATTGCCGACTTAGTGGCGGCACTAGGAAGTATCAATGTAATTGCGGGAGAATTAGATCGTTAATATGGCAAAAAATCTTTCTGAAAAATTTTATACTGTAATGAAGAAACTCGAGCCTCGCTACCCAAGTAAAAAGGCGCTCATCTTACCTGCTCTTCATCAAGCGCAAGAAGAGTGCGGGTGGTTGCCGGCTGAAGTGATGGAAGAGATTGGCGAATATATCGGTGTTCATCCGGCTCAGATTCGTGAAGTGGCAAGCTTTTATACTATGTACAACTTAAAGCCAGTAGGCAAAAACCACCTGCGTATCTGTACTAATGTTGCGTGCTGCCTAAGGGGTTCCGATGAATTGATGGGTTTTGCGGAAAAAAAACTGGGGATTAAGTGCGGTGAGACCACCGCTGACGGGCTCTTTACCCTTTCAGAAGAAGAATGCTTGGGCGCGTGTACTACGGCTCCTGCGATGATGGCGAATGATGATTATGTCGAGAGCCTCGACGTAAACTCGTTGAATGATTATATCGAAAAAATTAAACAAGGAGTTAAATAATGAGCACACCAGTCGCTAGTGACACCTTGTTTGTTCAGCATTTTTGGAAAGATGCTAATAGGAACCTATCTTATTACCTTGAAAGCATGAATGGTTATCAGGCAGCAAAAAGAGTTTTGACCGAAATGACACCGGACCAAGTAATTGATGAAGTGAAGAAAGCAAACATCAGAGGACGTGGCGGCGCTGGATTTCCTATGGGAATGAAATGGAGTTTCATTCCTAAGAATTCAGAAAAACCGAAATATCTTGTATGCAATGCCGATGAGTCTGAGCCTGGAACCTGCAAAGACAGACAAATCATGCGATATATTCCGCATGTGTTGATTGAGGGATTAGTCATTGGGTCTTACGCTATTGGATGTAAACACGCATATATTTATATTCGCGGAGAATATGCGAATGAAGCGAAGCTCTTAAATGCCGCCATCGAGGAGGCTTATGAAAAAGGTTACTTGGGTAAGAATATTTTCGGCACCGCTTATAGTCTCGACGTTACCGTTCATCGTGGTGCGGGCGCTTATATTTGCGGTGAAGAAACAGGTCTCCTAAATTCCTTGGAAGGAAAGCGTGGAGAACCAAGGGTTAAGCCGCCATTTCCAGCCATTTCCGGCGCGTTTTCATGTCCAACCGCCGTCAACAATGTTGAGTCCTTAGCGAATGTTCCTCACATCATTCGCATGGGCGGCGACGCATTTGCGAAACTTGGTAAAATTGATAAATCAGGCGGCACTCGCCTCCTCTCGCTTTCTGGTCATGTTAAAAAACCAGGTGTTTATGAAGCACCCGCGGGAAGCCTAACCCTAAGACAAATTATCTACGATCTTGGCGGAGGAATTCTCAATGATAAAAAACTGAAAGCCGTCATTCCCGGCGGATCATCTGCTCCAATTTTAACCGCCGATGAAATAGACGTTGTTTATGACGTGGAACCTTTGATGAAGGTAGGCACCATGATGGGTTCAGCTGCAATCATGGTGATTCACGAAGACACTGATTTGGTAAAATTGCTTTTAAGAATTACCAAATTTTATGCACACGAATCTTGTGGACAGTGCACACCGTGCCGCGAGGGTTGTCATTGGATGGAATCCATTTTGCATAAAATTATTCATGGAGAAGCAAAACCAACTGATTTGGATTTATTGGTAGATGTGGCGCAAAACATTGGCGGTAAGACGCTGTGTGCGCTTGGTGATGCGGCCGCTGGGCCAGTGATCAGTTTTGTAAAAAAATTCAGACCTGAATTTGAAGCATATATAAAAGGACAGAAACGTTATGCCTAAATGCATGATCGACGGAAAAGAAGTCGAATTCACTGCCGGTGAAAATTTAGTTAAAGTAGCAAAGCGCGCGGGTGTTGAAATTCCCGTGTTTTGTTACCATCCAGGACTGAGTGTGGTTGCTCAATGTAGAATGTGTTACGTCGAAGTTGAGAAAATGCCGAAACTCCAAACAGCTTGTTCCACCATGGCGACTGAAGGCATGGTTGTGAAAACAAATAGTGAAAACGTTAAAAAAGGTCGCGCAGGCACCATGGAGTTTTTGCTTTTAAATCATCCGCTTGATTGTCCCATTTGTGACAAGGCGGGCGAATGTGATCTTCAAGATAATTCTTATGGCTATGGAAGCGCCTATATGCGTGGATCAGAAGAACGAAGAACCTATGTTGACGTAAACATGGGGCCCGTAATTCAAAAAAACATGAACCGTTGTATTCACTGCACACGCTGTATTCGCTTTGGCGACGAGATTGCAGGAATTCATGAAATGGTCGCAATTAAACGTGGAAATGATATCGATATCACGACCATTGATGGCAAAACACTTCAGACAGAATATGCTGGCAACTATTCAGATATCTGTCCAACCGGATCACTCACTTTAAAAGATTTCCGCTTTAAAAAACGCGCATGGATGTTGAAAAAAACGACCACCGTTTGCGAGGGCTGCTCAAAAGGCTGTAATATGGAAATTCAGCACGAAGGAGATGTAATCTATCGTTGTGTTCCCTTAGAAAATTTAGACGTGAATCGCTATTGGATGTGCGACGAGGGAAGATTTAATTATCAGCACACTCAAGATCCAACTCGAATTATTGAACCGAAAGTGAAAGCCGAAGGTGGTTGGAAGACCATTTCATGGGAAGATGGAATCCTTGGAATAAAGGAAGAAATCGACGGTCAAAAGCCAACCTTTTTAGTGGGAAGTGACTTAACGCAAGAAGAGCTTACTCACATTAAGGAATACATTGCACTTCAACATCCGGGGGCAACAATACAGCATTTTGGAACACCAGGGCTGACGAGTACCCAACAAGACGGAGCGCTTGATCAGATATTAAGAATGAAAAGTAAAACTTCAAATTTAAATGGTGCGGAGAAGTTAGGGATCGCCCCTTTGATGAATGATACTATTAAAGCAGATACGGTAGTAGTGATGAGCGCCGGTCGAGCAAAATTACCTAAAATTAATGCTAAACGTGTGATTGCTGTTGGTGTTTATCTCGAAGGAGATGCATCGCAGTTTGACATGATTCTGCCGGGGCTCGCATTTAGTGAGAAAGATGGAACCATAGTCAATCACCAGGGGATAGAGCAAAAACTAAAACGAGCAGTTCTTCCTAGAGGTAAATGTAAATCCCTATCTGAAGTCCTCATGTTGCTTACTAATAAAAAGGCAAGAGTGGGAGCGAATCCATGACCCCTGAAATTTCATTCATGCTGATCAAAGTTGCAATTGTATTAACAGGATTGCTTGCAGTGGTGCCTATCATGCTTTTTGTCGAACGACGAGGATCGGCGTTGATTCAAAACAGACTTGGGCCAAACAGGATGGGGCCGTTTGGAATGTTTCAAGCAGCCTGCGACGTGCTTAAATTTATTTTTAAAGAAGACAGCACTCCCACTCACGTAAATAAGTTCTACTATACGATCGCACCATGGCTAGTGGTGATCCCGGCATTCATGACTTTTGCGGTCATCCCCTTCGCTGGCTCACTCAGCATGGATGGAAATCATTTTAATTTTCAAGTGGCTAATTTAGATGTGGGCGTACTCTACTGTTTCGCGATTGCTTCACTTGGTGTCTATGGAATTATAATGGCGGGATGGGCGTCCAATAATAAGTATTCGCTTTTAGGTAGTTTAAGAAGTTCCGCACAAATGATTAGCTATGAGTTGACGCTTGGCTTGTCAATTGTGGGCTTGATGATGATTTTTCAAAGTGTGAGATTGGGCGACATTGCCGCCGCACAAGGCGAAACACTCTTTACCGTTGCCGGCCTTAACGTTCCAAAGTGGGGTATTTTTATACAACCAGTTGGCTTTCTCCTCTTTCTCATTTCTGTATTCGCTGAAACCAATCGTTTGCCATTCGATTTGCCTGAAGGTGAATCGGAGTTGATTGCTGGATATCACCTTGAGTATGGTTCCATGAAATTTGCTCTATTCATGATGGGTGAATTCATTAATATGTCGGTTGCGTCTGCCTTGATCGCCACCTTGTTTTTCGGCGGATGGCAGCTGCTTCCAGGACTTGCCTGGGTGGTGCAACAAGTTGCCAATATCACTCAAGTGGATGTCCTTCTCGTTACGGTGCTCTTTCAAGGGGTGTCGTTTGTGATTAAGGTGGCTTTTTTCATGTGGTTTTTTGTATGGGTTCGGTGGACGCTTCCAAGATTTAGATTTGATCAACTGATGAATTTAGGTTGGAAAGTTCTTTTCCCTCTCGGTCTCGTAAATCTCTTCGTTACCGGAATTCTGATTTATAAAGGAGTACTCTAGATGCTTGCTCAACGAAAACCAGGCATTTTGAATCGGTTCTACTTGATAGAAATCGTGCGCGGTCTTTGGATCACGTTGAGAAACTTTTTATTTCACGAGAAGGTTACCCTCCAGTTTCCGGAACAACGCAGAGATTACTCGCCAAGATATCGCGGCCAACATTATATTAAGACCGTAAACGAGGTTGAAAATTGCACCGCTTGTATGCTTTGCCCAACGGTTTGCCCTGCTGAATGCATTCACATCGTTGCCGGCGAGCGTGAAGACAAAGAAAAATATCCGATTAAATTCGAAATTGATATTCTTCGCTGTTGTTTTTGCGGTATGTGCGAGGAAGCTTGTCCAAAAGACGCAATCAAACTCAGTAATATTTATGAAATGAGCCAAGAGCACAGAGAGGTCTATACTAAGGACTTCCTGCTCGAGCAGAGGGGGAATAAGAAATGAGCTGGTCTATGGTGGCTTTTTCGGCCTTCTCAACTATTGCAATCATCAGTTCCATTTTCGTGATCCTGAAAAAGAATCCGGTTTCATCTGCGTTTTCACTCATTCTTGTTTTCTTTTCATTCGCCGGCCTTTACGCCGTGATGGGCGCCCACTTGGTTGCTGCGCTACAAATCATGGTCTACACGGGCGCAATTATGGTTTTGTTTGTATTTGTAATTATGCTTCTCAATGCGGACACACCCGTTTTGGATTTGAAGGAAAGCGGGGGCCTATTTAAGGCAATTACTACGTTTGGCGTAATTGGATTACTTGGAATTTTGCTCAAGACGGTTCTCAGGGCTAAAGAAATACAGGCGACGGGTAATCTTACTGAAGATAAAATTAACGAGCTCGGTGGAAACTTTAAGGTTATTTCTGAAGCGCTCTTTACCGATTACAGTTTTCATTTCGAACTTGCTTCGTTTTTGTTGTTGGGTGCCATTGTCGCGACCGTAGCACTTGCTAAACGGAAGTCACTCAAGGGGAGCAGTGTATGACAGAAGTAATGGTTGAACCGTGGATGCTACTGGTGGTCGCAATGATTGTATTTGCGATAGGATTGCTGGGCGTAATTCTTAGAAAAAATCTCTTAGTGATGTTGATGTGTGTGGAGCTGATGCTTAACGCCGTAAACTTAAGTTTTGTTGCATTTTCGCGAATGCATCAAACCCTTCAGGGCGACATCACTGTATTATTTGTAATGACCGTTGCTGCGGCAGAGTCTGCAGTCGGCCTAGGCCTGATCATTGCTATGTTTCGAACTTTAAAAACGGTGGATTCCGATCAAATCCAGATGTTGAGGGACTAAGGTGTCATTATCACTTCTCATTTTTTTACCATTGATTGGATTTCTATTTAACGGCTTTTATCACCTCAAAATGGCAAGATCAGAACAAAAATCTTCCGCCATGATCTCAGGTGTGATTGCGACCGGAGTCATGTTTGCGGCATTTTTAGTCGCTTGTACTTACTATTATATGCTTTCGCAACTTCCAGCAGATGGAAGACTCTTCGAACAAACCCTCTTCCAATGGATGAAGCTAGGTGGTTTAAACGTCAGTTTCGCGCTCAGACTTGATTCGTTGAGTTCGCTCTTCGTCTTGATTATTACTGGCGTAGGCTCATTGATTCATCTCTATTCCATTGGCTATATGAGTGAAGATGAAACGCCTGCTAAATACTTCTCATTTCTGAATTTATTTTGTTTTATGATGTTGAATCTGGTGTTGGGATCAAATCTTCCTCATGTTTTTTTGGGTTGGGAAGGCGTTGGGCTCGCCAGTTATTTGCTGATCGGATATTGGTATCAAGATAAGGATAAGGTGTTGGCAGGGCAAAAGGCCTTCATCATGAATCGGATTGGTGATCTTGGTTTTTTAATCGCCATGTTCATCGCCTATAAATTTGTGGGCTCGCTTGATTTAATAGACCTTCAAAAGGCAACACTCACTCCTCATGTTACGACCGTATTTGGTCTCCTGATTTTCTTTGCCTGCACCGGAAAATCGGCACAAATTCCTCTCTTCACCTGGCTTCCTGATGCCATGGCTGGTCCAACACCAGTCTCTGCACTCATTCATGCTGCAACGATGGTGACGAGCGGTATTTATTTATTAACCAGACTCTCTCCCATCATTGAAGCGTCCAATACTGTGTTAACAGTGATTGGAATGGTTGGCGTTACCACCGCATTTGTTGCTGCCCTCATGGCTTGTGCGCAAACCGATATTAAAAAGATCCTCGCTTATTCCACTATTTCACAGCTTGGATTTATGTTTTTGGCCTGCGGTGTGGGTTCATTTGAGAGTGGTGTGTTCCACGTGATGACTCACGCATTTTTTAAGGCACTCTTGTTCTTGGGTGCGGGAAGCGTGATCCACGCCCTGCATGAAGAACAGAATATTTTCAAAATGGGTGCACTGAGAGCGAAGCTTCCGATTACGTCCATCACCTTTATCGCAGGATGGGCTGCAATCTTAGGGCTGCCGCCTTTTAGTGGCTTTTTTTCTAAGGACGAGATTCTGTGGCAATCTCTCAGCTCGCCTCACGGAAACGTAATGCTATTTATCATCGCCGCGGCAAGTGCTTTTCTTACCGCTTTCTACATGACGAGACTTTTAGTTTTGGTGTTCTTTGGTAAATCGCGTGTTGATCCGGCAAAACAAAAGCATATTCACGAAGCTCCTATGACGATGGCCATACCACTGATGGTACTTGGAGTCTTATCTTTGGTTGGAGGATGGTTTGGAGAGCACCACGAGCATAGTGGCCAAGAGATGATGGTCATGGCTGCAAGTGTAATTCTTGCTGGTTTGGGGGCGGGAATTGCCTATCAAAAATACAAGAATTTTGAAGGCGAAGAAAAAACAAATCAATTTTTAATGAGTGGAATGGGTGTTGATTTGGCATATTTGAGCGTTTTTGCCAAAGGGACCGGAACACTTTCAAAGTGGTTCACTACTTATGTTGAAGAAATGATTGTTCAGCGAACACTGCGCTGGAGCACGGCCGTAGTGGGTTTGTCTGGAAATTTATTTCGAGTGGTACAGGTTGGTTCAACTCAGGCTTATCTGATGATGATTTTAATTGCGATTGTAGCCATAATGGCTTGGGTTTTTTTGGGGGTTGGACAATATGGTAAACTATAATTCACTCACCGTACTTCTCACTGTTCCCTTGGTGGCCTCTATGCTTGCTTGGTTTATACCCAAGGGCATTCAGCGCCTTTACGCAGTTTTTTCAAGCCTTTGTATTTTGGCGCTCACACTTTATCAGGCGGCGCCCGTACTTTTTGCTAGCACTTCGGCGGCAGTAATTGAACATAAACTTGCTTGGCTTCCTGAAATTGGAGTTTCGCTCAATTTTAGATTAGATTCAGTTTCTGGCTGGTTTGTAGCATTAAATGCCATCGTAGCGATCCTGGCATTTAGTCTAAAAGGTGTTTGGTACCGAAAGAATCCGAGACTTTTTACTTCACTTGGTTTCTTTCTCGTCTCCGCTTTAAATACTGCTTTTTTAAGTGCCGACTTAATCGTGTTCTATCTCGCTTATGAAGCTGTCTTTATTCCTATGATTTTTATGGTGGGTATTTGGGGCGAACAGGCAAAAGCTACCGCAGTTTTTCGATTTTTCTTAATGAGCTTTCTGGGCTCTGTCCTGATGCTCGTGTCGATATTTTATCTGGTGAATCTTTATCATGAACAATCCGGTATTTATTCGAGTAACTTATTCGATCTGATCCAGGCAACGGCGGGTAAAAACTCACCAAATCTGAAATGGTGTTTTATTGGCTTTTTTCTAGCCTTTGCAATTAAAGTTCCTCTCTTTCCATTTCATGGTTGGCTCAAAGATGTCTATACTCTGGCCCCGATGCCCGCCACGATTTGGATGTCTGCGATCCTTTCTAAGCTCGGTGTTTTTGGATTCATTCGTTTTGTGAGCCCCATCTTTGTTGAATCCAGCCAAGGATATCAAGGTATTCTGCTTACCCTCGCTGCAATTTCAGTGGTTTACGCCGCATTTCTCGCGATTCGATCTAATGATTCGAAAAGCTTACTTGCTTATTCCTCAGTGAGTCACCTCGGTTTTGTAATGATGGGCGTCTTTACGTTCAATCCTGGCGGTAACGCTTCCGCAATACTTCTTAGCGTTGGGCACACGCTGGTAAGTGCCATGCTATTTTATATTTTGCATTTAATTCAAGAACGACAAACTGATCTTGGTCTTGAAACCAGTCACGGATTCGCAAAACTTTATCCAACGTTATTTACGGTTTTTTTTATCGCCGTCCTAGCGTCGATGTCTTTGCCTGGCACACTCAACTTTGCCGGTGAGTTTTTAGTTTTGATTCATTCATATGCAGCAAGTGCGCTGTGTACGATCATCTCTGGGGTTGGCGTCATTCTAGGGGCTGTCTATATGCTTAAATTCTATCAACAACTGGGTTTTGGTAAAAACACCACCGTCACCATCAATTCTAATACCGGAGCAAAGGATCTGGCCGGGTACGACCTAGTTGTTTTATCAGTCTTGGTACTAATGCTGATTTACTTCGGATTTCAGCCAGAAATATTTTTAAAGGGAAATTAAATATGAGTGAACTTGAACCCGCTTATCCATGGATTGCATTTTCGATGGGAATTCTCATTACGATGTTAGTAAGTGTAGTGAGAATAGACACGAAGAGACCCGCTCAGATTTTTGCATTATTGACCTTGGTGGTTACTCTTTTTCTTTCCATGAGTGTGAATGTGGAAACACCACAATCACTGTTCAACGGAGTGTTTGAAATATCTGCTCTTACAACCACCGCTTTGTCTTTGCTATGCGGTCTCGGAATTTTCTTTATCATTGGCACCTCTCGTTACCTTACTAAAGAAGAGATTCACCTCTCCGATTACTATCATTTGCTCTTGATATTGATTTTAGGTGCGTCTGTGCTCATTTGTTCTAAGGATTTGCTGGTTACCTTTATTGCGCTTGAAGTGATGTCTCTACCTGCATACACACTGGCTGGATTTAGGCGCAATGATTCAAGATCGAACGAAGCCGCTATTAAGTACTTTATTTTGGGCGGAGTGGTGGGAGCCGTGTTTCTTTTAGGGGCTTCTTTTATCTTCGGGGCAACGGGAACTACCCACCTTTCTGAAATTTATACTTGGTCTCAAAAGGCCCAAGGTGATCTTACTTTGTTTTATATGGGCCACATCCTTATCCTTATCTCATTTCTCTTCAAAGTTGCCGCAGTCCCTTTTCATTTTTGGAAGCCCGATGTCTATGAGGGGTCACCAACATCAGTGACAGGAATCATGGCAACCGTGATGTCTACTGCCTCTTTCGTGGTGCTAGCTAGAATTTTGCACATTGCAGATTTCAAAAGTCCTGAACTCGCTCCCTATTTTGAAACGTTGAAGCAACTCATTAGGGTGGCAGCCGTGCTCAGTCTAATTATTGGTAGTGCGATTGTGATTACTCAAACCAATTTAAAACGAATGCTCGCCTACTCATCTATTTCTCACACGGGTTATGTCTTACTCGGATTATTAGGATCAATGAATCAGCCAGATTTAATTTACTCCGTGTGGATTTATCTTTTTGGCTATTCTCTGATGACCTGCGGGTTGTTTGTTCTCGTTAGTCAATCGGAACCAAAACTGGATGCAGGAGTTGAGCTAATCGATTTGACCGGGTTAATGAAAAAGCAGCCATTTAACGTAGTGATGTGGAGTTTGTTTCTATTCTCTATGGCCGGAATGCCATTTACGATCGGTTTCTTTACGAAATATTTTGTCTTCATTTCCTCTGTAAATACCGGAGAAGTCTTCTATGTAGTGATCGCTGCTCTTTGTGCAGTAGTGAGCGCGTATGCATACCTTCGTCCCATTGCCTTGATGGTAATGCGCGATGCTGATCCCTCAGCTGCAGAATGGAAGGGTAGTGTTGCGAGCCACTCCGTAGTGGCGGTATCTGCTGCAATTGTATTTGCCCTCGGAGTGATGCCAAACGCACTCATTCATTTATTGAAAGGAATTCCGCTTCAACACTAAGACATGTCTAAACAATATGTAATCCGATTTAAGAATGGAAATATAGGCTCACCCATCGACCAAGATGAAGTGAAACAGCTTATTCTTAAAGGCGAAGTTTGCGAAGATGACCAGATTTCTATTTACCCAAATCTAGTCGCTATTTCTGCAAAAGAGTACCAAGAGTTCGAGGCGCTTTTTCAGGAAAACGATAAGACTATACTTTTCGAACATAATCAAAGACCGAGTGATCCATCGGATGAAAAGACCCGACTCTTTGAGACTCAATCGGAAGTTGTAATTAAAGAGAAGGAATCCTTTCCTGAAGAGGTAGAGGATTTAGTAGATGATTCTTTTAAGCGGCAGGAAACGCTCATCTTCGAAAGACCGAAAGAACTCCTGACTAAAGATGGACCTGCCCCCAAAGGGAAAAAAGGTTTAAGTGTTCCTAAGAAATCATTTTTAGTCATGATGATGTTATTTGTTGTGGTCTATGAAATCATGGACGATGAGGATGACTCAAAAAGTAGACCTGAAGTCGTGATGGTTCCAGTAAGACCACAGCTTCCGGGGGGCGGCGCAGGTAAGGTTGACCCTGAGAGAAGTGTTCAAATTTATGGTGAAGGAATGAAGCCATACATGGAGGATACAGTTCAGGGATATCGCCGTGCAGCTGATTTTTTTCAACTTTCGCTCAGACTTGATCCACAAAACGTAAAAGCACTTGCAATGCTTGCTTCGAGCTACTTAAATCTGATTGATTCATCCAACAAGGATGAGAATACATTCTCTGTGATCAATAAGCTGATCGAGTTGTCCAGACTTAAGGATTTAGATCTGGTGGAAACACTCATGGCGGAAGTTGAGTTTTTAGCGGCATCACGCAGATACGATGCCGCCATTCAGCGGTTAGTAGAATATTCTAAAGTCTCAGGTAAGTTTGATCCCATCCTTTATTTTTATGTAGGTTGGCTCTACGAGCAAAAACATGAATATAGCAATGCGATGAAATACCTGAACCAAATTCCGGCCACGGCCTTGCCGATTCCCAAGCTATATTACCTTCGTGGGCTTCTTCATGAGGAAAACAATGAATACGATGAGGCAGTTGCGGAGTACAAACGGGCTCTTAATTTAAATCCGAAACATGCAAAATCAATTTTAGGCGAAATTAGGGTTGCCGAAAAGAACGGAACACTGAAGAGTATGCTCGCCAATGTTCAATTCTTAACAAATAATCCATCTTACCAAAGCCCTAAAGAGTATGTTTCGGCCCTGATTTATCGCTCAAAATTGGCACTTCTTTATCAACAACCGGATGAAGCAATCAAATCACTGGAACAAGCTATTCGCATCGATCCCAAGAACGAAGACTTGCGGTTGGAATACTACACCCTGCTTTCTCAAGCGACGAAGAATCCGCACTATAAAAACTTAGCCCAGATGTATGCACTCGTTCTTGAGGGTGATCGCGACATGCGTGCAGGCAAAATTCACGAGGCAATTACGGTGCTTATTCAAGCGAAAGACACCTTTTCTAAGTCTGAAGTCCCGCTTGAAAAGATGGGAGATTTGTTTTTTCAAACGGGTGAATATCAAAAGGCAATTGGGAATTTTAGAACGGCGCTAGCAATCAATCCAAAGGCCGGAGAGATAGCAATTAAGCTCATCGATGCGCTCATTAAAAATCATGATTGGGAAGAGGCGCAGAAATATTTAGCCCGTTACAGAAATCATCCAAAGCTTAAAAGTTCTATTGATCGTTTGGCCGGGGACCTAGCGCTTTATCAGTTAAATTACTCACAAGCGATTACGTTCTACAAAAAGGCAATGGCCAGAGATTCAATCGATACGGAAGTGTACTCCTCTTATGCAAATACCTTAAGAGAGCTCGATCAGTGCAAGGATGCTCAATTCTTTTACTCGCTTGCGCAGCGGTTAGACCCCTCAAATTTTGCTGCAATTGTGGGAGCTGCAAAATGCTTACTCAAAACAGACAATGTAGATGCCGCGGTCGGAAGGATTCAAGATGAACTTTCGCGATTGCCTAAGGCGAGAGCTGATCTACTCACCGCCATTGGTGAAATCTACTACTTAGCTCATGATGATGACCGGGCCTTGCAATTTACGGGTCAAGCTATTGAACTTGACCCCGATTATCCAGAGAGTTACCGAATTGAAGGCTTGGTGTTTTTAAGGCAAATGATTTCAAAAAAAGATGCCAAAAAGAAGGCTTTAGACGCCCTAAAGGCTTATTCGGATCGGAAAAATTCAGATCCATTTGGATACTTACAGCGGTTTGAGATTTTCCTAAAAGATTCAGATTTCGAGCACGCAACCGAGGAACTCGACCGCGTATTTGATGTCTCTCCTCGTTATCCGGAGCTTCATTATCGAAGATCGCAGTTGTATTCCAAAATAGGGCGAACCAAAGACGCCCTTCATGAACTAGAGGATGAGTTGAAGCTGAATCCGAGACTGGTGAAAGCACATGTGGAAATGGGAAATATTTATGCAAAGGCAAATAACCCCGACGAAGCAATGAAGAGTTTCGTCAAAGCGATGGAACTTGATCCCCAAAATGCACAGGCAAAAATTGGTGCGGGTTATGTGAATTATCTGAAGAGGCAATTTCCGTCGGCAATTGCACTTTATCAAGCAGCCCTCTCTCTCGATAGGGGTAATCCTGATATTTATAAAAAATTGGGTTTTGCATACCGCGATAGCGGGGATTCACAAAAGGCAGCTCAAGCATTTCGAAATTATCTGGATCTGGCGCCAGACGCCTCTGACAGAAGTCAATTCGAACAATATAAGTGATTTTATTTTTCCAGATGCATTGATATTGAACTGGAGAATAGCTTGATCTCATCCAGGGTTGTGTCTACGGAGCACATGAGACGCACCTCGTTTAGGCTTTTATTCCAAACATGAAAGTGAAATTCGTCTAGGAGTTTTTCAATGATGGATTCTGGAATCCTTGCAAAGACCGCGTTTGATTGAACGGCCTGGGTGACATGAATGTGGGGAATGAATTTTAAGAGGGAGTCTTTAAGGTGAAGCGCCATTTGATTTGAGTGACTTGCGTTCTTTCTCCAAAGTTCACCCTCAAAATAAGCTAAAAACTGTGCCGAAACAAAACGCATTTTGGACGTGAGATGAAGCCCTTGTTTTCTAATAAAAGGAAAATTCTCTTTTAGTTGTGGGTTAAAAATGACAATGGCTTCAGCGCTCATAAGGCCATTTTTGGTTCCACCAAAAGAAAGGATGTCTATCCCGATATCATTGCTCATCTCGCCCAACGTACATCCAATGGCGGCCACAGCGTTTGAGAACCTTGCTCCATCCACATGGAAATAACAATTTTTGCTCTGTGCGAAAGCGGCAAGCTGCTTTAATTCTTGAAGTGAATAGACTGTTCCGTATTCAGTAGATTGTGAGACCGAAATCACTCTTATGGGTGCGGAGTTGGTATTTTTTTTCCTTTCAAAATAAATTTCGAGAGTTGAAGGATCAATCTTCCCGTGAGTAGAGGGCGCTGCTATGAGTTTGCAACCAATCAAAGCTTCTGGAGCGCCACATTCTGATGTGTGGATATGCGCGAGATTTGAACAAAGAATGGCTTCGTAAGAGCGGACTGCGGATTTGAGCCCGAGCACGTTAGCGGCAGTTCCATTTCCTACGAAGAAGATCTCAGCGTTGCCACCAAAGTGCTCTTTCATTTTGCTGATCGCGAGTTCGGTGATGGAGTCTGTGCCGTAGGCTGGTACAGAGCCGACATTTGCTTTGATGATGTGGTCGAGCACTTGTACGTGAATTCCGGCATGGTTGTCGCTCGCGAAATTTATTTTTTGCTTCATAGAAGTTTTGTATTTCGGTTGGTGAGGAATAATGTTTCTAAGCTACTCTGCTTTTCGATTGAGGAGGACACCTTTTGCGGGAGAAGAGTCGGCGCTGTACATAGACGCAAGCCGGGTGCTGAGTCCTGGGGTGGAGTGGGAAGTGTCGTATTGCTTCCGCTTTTCTAGAAGATCCATCACAACCGAAGTCATCCCAGTTTGTTCAACAGAAGTAACTACTCTCAAGGAAGGCGTCGACTCATCTGCGGAAGGTGCAGACGAAGTGGTATTCGCTTGGGGTTTTAACTCAGGCTCCGCCTCTTTCTTCTGATCCTTTTGGGGGGGGCCGTCGTAAGCCATGCCGCTCCCCTGACTAGAGCCAGGATCGTTTTCGGCTTGCTTGGAGGCCTGCAAAAGAATCAGTTTCGGTGGTCGGTTCACGTTATTAATCAATAGCTTAGCCTCTCCCTTTCTCTTTCTAGTAGTATACCAAATTGGTATGTTAATGCAATGCTTCAATTTTATCTTGCAAAAACTAGGGGTTATGCGTTATAACCTATTGAATTAAGGGAGATTTTTATGAGCACAAACGGTGATTTATTTGCAAAAGCCTACCGATTCGAGGACGCCAAAAAACTTCAAGCGATGGGCCTCTATCCTTATTTTCGTCCCATCACGGCCTCGACCGGAAATAATGTGGTCACTCATGGCAAGCGCCAAGTGATGATTGGCTCGAATAACTATCTCGGACTTACCCATGACCGTCGCGTGATGGAAGCTGCAAAAACTGCAGTCGATAAATACGGTACCGGCTGTACCGGATCTCGCTTTTTGAACGGTAACCTCGACATTCACGAGGAGCTAGAAGCCAGACTTGCAAAATTTGTTGGCAAAGAAGCCGCACTTTGTTTTTCAACTGGCTTTTTCGTAAACCAAGGCACTTTGGGCGCCCTCGTTGGTCGCAGTGACGTAATTTATAGTGATCGTGAAAATCATGCTTCGATCGTCGAAGGTACTCAGGTTGCCTTGGGAGATACTATTCGTTTCAAACACAACGACGTTGAAGATCTTGAGAGAGTTCTAAAAAACTCTCGCGAGAAGTATGATGGTGCCATTATCGTTGCTGACGGCGTGTTCTCGATGTCGGGCGATATTTTAAAACTACCTCAGATCTCGGCTCTCGCTAAAAAATATAACTGTAAAATGTATGTCGACGATGCGCACTCTTTGGGTGTTTTAGGAAACCTCGGACAAGGCACGGGCCAACATTTTGGTATGCATCAAGACGTTGATCTCGTGATGGGAACTTTTTCAAAATCATTTGCCTCTATTGGTGGATTCATTGCAGGTTCTGCAGATGTGGTTCATTACATTAAGCATAAAGCCCGCCCATTTATTTTCAGCGCAGCAATGAGTCCGGCCTCTACCGCGACTGCTCTTAAGAGCTTAGATATTATGGAGACAGAGCCTCATCATATTGAGCAATTGCGCAAGAATACTCTTTATATGAGCAAAGGATTAAAATCTTTGGGCTTCAACACCCTGAACAGTCAAACGCCAATCATTCCTCTCTTAATCGGGGACGATGGCGCGGCGTTTGCGATGTCACAAAAGCTTTGTGAAGAAGGTGTATTTGTTACTCCAGTGGTTCGTCCCGCAGTTCCAGAGGGTTGTGCACTCATACGCACAAGCTACATGGCAACTCATACCCAAGACGATCTCGACTACGCGCTTGAACACCTTGAAAAAGTAGGTAAAACGTTCGGTGTTCTTGGTAACACTGAAGTGACTGAGCGTTTGAATAAACTTGCTCTTGAAAACTTTGGCGCCCATTCTATCGCATAATGAAAATATTAGGAATTGATCCGGGCTCAAGGCTTTTAGGTTTTGCTTGCATCGAGAAGCAAGGTAACCAAGTAAAAGTTCTTGAACACGGGACGATTCATCTTTTTCATAAAGAATATAATAACATTCCAGTGGATGAGACGACTCCTTCGCGGCTGAAGGAAATCTTCATCAAGCTCAATGAAGTAATTCAAAGACACAAGCCCCATTCCATGGCAGTCGAAAAGGTGTTCTTTGCAAAGAATGCGGTATCGGCGCTTAAGTTGGGCCAAGCAAGAGGCGTCGTTCTTCTATCCGGCGCGCTCCCTGACCGCGAACTTTATGAATACAGCGTCACTGAAGTGAAAAGCATGATCACGGGCCATGGTCGTTCTGATAAAGAACAAGTTTCAAAAATGCTTCAGATGATTTTAGGTGTTCAAGATTTTGAAACTGCCGATGCTTCCGACGCATTGGCGCTAGCACTCGCTCATGCTCTTGGAACCAAAGCCCATTCTTTGCCTACAAAAAAAGGAAAATCTGGCGGATCATTAAAGAGTTTAGGCGAAAGTATTGGTGAAAAAGTAGCTCGGGCAAAAGCCTCAAAAACCGCCCCGCTCAAGCGCTAATTACCACTCTGTTAAAGCCAATTTTTTAGACAAAACTCACTTTACTCTCCGTTGGAATCGCGTAATGATGAATTCATGCTAGCGTATTTATCGGGAACCGTAAAAGATCGTCAAAATGGTGAAATGATTCTGGTGGTGGGAAGTGAAGCCCAGGGCCAAGTTGGTTATCAGATTAAAACCCCGGATCATCCTCGTTATGAAATTTATATTCCCGGTCAAAAGGCAGAAATTTATCTTTACACCCATGTTCGCGAAGACGCGCTCGATTTATTTGGGTTCTTGAGTCCAAGTGAAAAGAATTTTTTTACTACCGTGCTCAGCGTCTCCGGGGTTGGTCCGAAACTGGCGCTTTCACTGCTTTCCCATGCTGATGAAGCGTCGTTGATTCAAATGATATTAACCGACGACAAGGCCTCGCTGAATAACATTTCGGGAGTCGGTAAGAAAACAGCAGAGAGAATGATTTTGGAACTGAGGGACACGCTTCAGAAAAAAATGGAACTTGGTCTCTTTGGCAAACAAAACATGAAGAACAAGACAGGTGTCACCGTCTCTCCAGATGGATCACAGTCCATCGATCGATCAAGTAAACTTTTCATTGAAGCGTTTCTCGCGCTTCAAGGGCTTGGTTATAAAGAAATTCAAGCGAAACAAATGATTGAAGCTGCATTGAAAAAACATTTAGCCACAAGCAAAGACGGAAAAATCGGGAGCTTGCAAGTAGAAGATGTAATCAAGCAATCACTTCAGGTTTCGTTTTAATTCAAGGGGGTATCGATGTCAGAGATGGAACAGAATCGACTCGTTTCTCAAAATATTAACGAAAGCACAGAGGGTGCAGAAGCCGCTTCCGGTGGCGAGTTTCAGGTGGAGCAAACGCTCCGCCCCCAGCACCTGGATGAATACATTGGGCAGGATTCAGTAAGAGAAAAAATTTCACTTTTTATGAAGGCCGCACGCCAGCGCGGAGATGCGCTTGATCACGTATTGCTTGCGGGACCTCCGGGCCTGGGAAAAACCACCCTTGCTCAGATTATCGCGCGCGAGATGGGAACCCAAATTCATATTGTGACCGGGCCGACCGTTGAGAAAAAGGGAGACCTCGCTGCTGTTCTCACTAATCTTCAACCAGGGGACGTTCTTTTTATTGATGAGATTCATCGTCTTCATATGGCGATTGAAGAAGTTCTTTACGGCGCCATGGAAGACTTCAAGCTTGATCTGATCATTGGCCAAGGGCCGAGTGCCCGAACCTTGAGAATTGATTTGCCGCGCTTCACGTTGGTAGGAGCAACCACTCGTACCGGCCTTCTTTCTAGCCCACTTCGTGGCCGTTTTGGTGTAGAGATGCGGCTTGATTTTTATAATGCAAGTGAACTCACTAAGATTGTTACTCGGTCTGCAAAACTTTTAAATGTTGAGATTGACCCCGATGGTGCTCTTGAGATTGCAAAGCGCGCACGGGGCACGCCTCGAATTGCAAACCGACTCATCAGGCGCGTTCGCGATTACGCTCAAGTAAAATTTAAATCTATTTCCGGATTCAGTATCGACTCAATGACCGCGAATGAAGCCCTGAATTTATTTGAAATTGATTCGCGTGGCTTAGATTCCATGGATCGAAAACTGCTCACCACCATGATTGAGAAGTTTGATGGTGGTCCAGTTGGCATTGAGACGCTTTCTAGTGTTCTTTCAGAAGAGCGCGATACGATTGAAGAAGTGTATGAACCATTTTTGGTGCAGGAAGGCTTCTTACAGAGAACACCGCGTGGTCGAGTTGCCGCGAATTTGGCTTATACTCATCTTGGATTTCCGCTGAAGACGCTTCTTTAGAAACGGCGTTCATTTCAAAGTTTTTTTTATTGGGTTATATCTGAATGAAAAGTGATGAAACTAGTGCGAATCCTAGTAGGAACCTTGGAGACTTGCGGTCGCCCAAATTTGCGACAAGGTGGGTTTCGCTTCATAGGTTTCAGAAATCTCGGCCAGTGTTTTTACTTCGTAGTTTTCTGGATTAGAGAAAATCGCATGGATGAGTTCAGAATGTAGCTCGTGTCCGGCTTTTACTAATAAAATATCGCCAAGCAAAGCCATTGGCGCGAGTGCAAGATCACCAATCGCATCTAAAACCTTATGTCTGACGAATTCGTCCGCATAGCGAAGGCCGCCCTTGTTTACCACGCGAGCTTCATCGAGCACGATTGCGTTATCGAGTGATCCGCCTTGGATTAAGCCCATCTTCTTAAGAGCTTCTACATCTTTCATGAATCCAAAAGTACGGGCCATTGCAATTTCACGGAAATCACTTTGCCCAAGCGTGTATGAGAATTCTTGCGTACCAATGCTGGGATGATCCCATTCAATGCGTGCACGAATATGAAGTCTTTGTGATGGTTCAATGAGTGCAATCTTATCGCCTTTGCGAACTTCAATGCGCTTTTTGAGAATGGCCACTTTTTTAGGAGCCTCTTGTTCAAAAACGCCCGCACCTGAAATCATTTCGCAAAACGCAGCAGCAGAGCCATCCATGATAGGAACTTCCGGCCCAAATACTTCTACGAGAGCGTTATCAATACCTAAAAGCTTAAATGCAGAAAGAAGATGTTCAACCGTTGCAATCTGCACATGGTTGCGACCGAGGGTAGTTGCAAGTTTGGTTTGAGTTACAAACTCAAACGAAGCTGGAATGGCAACCGGACTTTCCAAGTCGCGTCTCACAAATAAGATCCCTGTGTTAGGAAGCGCGGGCTTAATGAGGATCGAAGCTGGCTTTCCAGAATGAAGACCAACACCTTCAATTCGCACTTCTCTGCGAATTGTTAGTTGGTGAAAGCTGTGATTGTTTAGGTTTCCGGATCTCATTCTTATTCCTCATAGAGTATATAAGCAACGCTTGTGCCAGAGTTAAGAAAACGCAAAATATAAATAAATCTTGTAATAACAAAAGGTTAAGAAACTATTGAGTGTCGTTTTAGTGACAATTGTTAAAAGAATCTATTGTGTGGCTGACCGTACACAGTGAATGTGTGCACTTTTGTGCACAAAAAAGGTCGTCCCGATCTTTATGTTGAGGGGCGCGTTAAGGTCCCCTTTTTTTGGTCTTTAGTTTATATTGAGTCCTATTTGAGTCCTTCAATAAGTTGTCGGAGACCTTTTGGGAATGGGATGACATGCCGATAAGTTCAATATGAAGGCGTCGCTCATTACCCTATTGCTGTCCTTGTTTTTGCTGCAGGTGAATGTGGCTCGGGCTGCTCCTGCGCGGAAGAAAGAAGAGAGAAGCGCATTGATCAATGTGATCGAAGCGGCAAAGGAAGTGATTAGAGCAGTCTCTGTTGATGAGGGCTATGCAAAATCATTTTTCAATTTAGTCGGCGTGGTTTACGCAGGCGAAGAGCCGAATTGTTTTTATGCCGGATGGCCAAGCCAGCTTGAGGATGGGCGTTGTGGTCCGCCGCTTGGATCCCCAGAATTTAGTAAAGTTGAACGCGCGTGCGGGACTGGTCACGTGGCATGTAACCCAAGTTTGTTTGGGACCATTCCATCTAATAATGCCGGAACTGATAAAACATTTTGCGCTGAGAGTGGAAACAAACAACAGAAGCAAACCGTTTTTAGTCAATGTGAGGCACTCTTTAATAAGAACAGCGCGGATATTAATGTGCGTTATGCATTCTTAACGAAAGCAGATTTCAATCACGACCTCCTTAAAGAAACAATTAGGCTTGCCAAGAAAGTTTGTTCGAAAGATTCAAAGAGTAAGCAAGCGGGCACCGCGATGTGCGAGAAATTTTTGAATAAATTAAATGAGCTAGAAAAGTACGATCACCCAGGAGCGCAAAGTAAAAAAGTTGCGAGTAAGGCTGATGATGTCCCGAGTAAGAGCACAAGAGGTGATGTTAACACTGTTCCGCAAACCAATTCAAAACCGGACACGAAAGCAGTTGCAGGCACTGGTGCCAACGACACCATCACCGCTAAGGCAAACGTCACTCATGCGACTCAATCGGCAAAAACAGACTGTGTTATACCAACAGCTGCGAGCGTAGATAAAAACATAAGTACTGCGGTATCTGATTACGCGAAAACGATTGAAGCAAGTACAAGTCTTGATGATTATAAAAAACAATCTGCAAATCTCGCACAACAGATTGCAGCACTCATTCCTGCAGACAAAGATCAGGCAAATGTCATTCCTTCGAATCCCTTTAATCCACCACAAACGACAAAGAATAAAGTACTTGCTCTATCGGAACAGAAAGTCTGCGTAGACCTTGAGATCTTTAAAAAAGCAAATGCCCTTGACTTCCCTATTGATTGCACCAAAAAGCCCTATATTTATCCGCCACTGAAGGCTGAGTTATTAAAAAATAGCGATACCGAGGCAGACGCAAAAAAACAACTGAATGCAGCAGTGGCCAATAAAATAGCGAAGCTCGAAGAAACAATCAGATTCATCAATGACCCTCTCTATCCACCCAGTGATGATTTAAAGAGAATTGCAAAAGAAACTCAAGCCGAAATTGACTGTTGGAAAACTGAATTTCCAGCCCGAGTCAATTGTGATGGCGATGGGGAAACTTATAAAGAAATGCTCAGCGGTCTATCGACCGAATCTAAACTCACTTATTATATTCAGGCAAATGGTAAGCTCTATCCCTTTAAAGAAGTGAGCAAAATGATGATTCAAACAAAGCCAGGGCCAAAATTGAAGCAGGAAGACATGATGCTCCCAGAGGGTACGTTTGATTTGAATGGAGTAAACAAAGCGAGTAAGTATTTTATATCTACTACCGTGGACTATGGGAATTGGAGTGATCGAAATAGTTTACTCAGCGACTTGCCAGCGAGTGACAAGACTGGTCCCAAGGGTGGTTCCATTGAAGCTCACGGCACCGGCGGTTCTAATGGATGTTTGTCTTTGAGTAATACGGATGCAGCGTTTCTTGCGGCGTATGTTCAAAATAATGAATCCACTGGCACCAAAGCCTCGATTGATATTTTTCCCTCGTCACTTACTGATGCCAGTATCGGTAGCTTATCATCCATCGAAGACTTTAAAAAATACAAGGGCTTTTGGACCAAACTAAAGTCGACCTATGATGCCGATGAAGCAAAAAAGGCGAGCGGAACTAAAACCATCGATGATATTTTAAGTACAAATTAGAATGCAATTCAGAATACTCTTTCAAGATGATTCATTGGTAGTGATAGAAAAACCATCCGGAATTAGTGTACATCCGCAAATGGGCAGAACACTTGATTCAGAAAATAATGTAGTAAAAGATCTTCGCGATCAAATGGGAAAATGGGTTTATCCAGTGCATAGGCTTGATCGGTCAACGAGTGGAGTGCTTGTGATGGCCTTTTCTGGGGATATTGCATCTAAACTTCAGGACCAGTTTAAATCAAATAATGTAAGAAAATTTTATGTCGCGTTGGCGAGAGGGTGGTTAGCTGAGTGTGGGACCATAGATACGCCGCTTACCAAAGGCCTTGATGGAGGGAGCGAGGTAACTGCCATCACTCACTTTGAGAATTTGTTAAAGTTTGAACTCCCCCACTCTATCGGCATTCACCCAACCTCTCGGTACTCCTTACTTGGGGTCACACTAGAGACTGGTCGACTTCATCAAATCCGCCGCCACTTGAGACGAATCGCACACCCCATTGTGGGAGATACGGTTCATGGAGACGGAAAAAACAATAAATTGTGGCGATCTCTTACTCAAGAAAAACACCTCTATTTGAAGGCTTATTCGCTCGAATTTAATCACCCCATTACTGACGAGCGACTCTACTTTCACACCAGGTGGAATTCCTATTGGCATCAGGTATTTGATCTGGCAGGATTTTGTCCGCTCAGCTTTAGGGAAAACTTAAAATCTAATAAACGGTGATTTCTTTTTCGTCGCCGTAAAAGTAATCCATTAAACGTTGTTTGGTGGCGTTGTCGATGTGATTAAGATCTGCAACATCTTTTGCTTTTGCTACCTCATCATTTTGCTCTTGAGCCATTTGGACGGCACTAGGAACGTATTTTCCGAATACAGCGATTCCGCTCATGGCCGCAGCAGGGCTTGAGTAAATTCCACCGATGCCTGAAAGGTTTGCATTCACTGCATCGAGAAAAAACACATTTGCAGCGACGCCTGTATTGCTAATCACCTGATCGAAGCCATCGATGGTTAGTGCTACACCCGCAATGAGAGTACCGGCAGTTGAGCCGCCCACGTACACTCTCGAATTTTGAAGAAGAGGAAAACTAAGAACCGCACCCGCTGTTGCAGCAAGTGAGAACGGAAGTGGATTGCCGTTTGGAAGGAGTTGGCCTAGGTTTGCGTCCGCGTGAGGAATTACGTTCGTGTTCACCGAGAGTGCAATTTGACTTTGCCCCACTGCGAGTTGAGAGAGAGTAAATGTTCCAATCGGCGCGAGAGTGACCGGATCAGTAAGTGTGGTACTTACGCCCGCTACCGTTGCATTTCCGAGATTCACCGACGTAACCAAATTTAAATAAGAATCCGCTCCTTGCTGAGAAACACTCAGTGCAACGCTGTTGATAAATTGCGAACCCGTTTTTCCGCCGCAAGCACTCATCGAAAGTGTGATGAAGAGAAGACATGAAATAGACTTTAATAATTGAAACATGAAGGCCTCCGAAGACGATTTTGATTTAAGACAAAACAACGATATTTAATTAGAATAAATCCGAAAGAAGCTCAAGCATATCAAAATAGTGGTGAGGACTGTGTCACACGTGCGGAATTTAAGTGGTCATTGATGGGCATCAATAAGCTAATTTCTTGGCGGTTCATTGACGCAATATTTATAAATTAAATAGAGCAAGTGTAAGAGGAGTGCAATCCGTATGGCTTTGACACCCGGTACATATAATAACACCCATCTGCGCTTTCTCCTTGTGAGTCAGCCATTCCAAAATTTGAAGATGGAGGAGTTGATGTTCTCAAGCACAAATTACAAGACTGACTGCAAAAAGCAGGCATGGGTCCACATGTTGGCGTTGCGGTTTGAGGTGTAGCGATAGTTCCAGAAGGCGCAGTTGGGCCCGGAACAAGGAAGTCTAAGTGAGTCGATGATGGCGCTGCTGGATAGTCTTTCGGACAACGGCCGAGTGCATTTGTGCCTTCAAAACATGCTGTAGCGAGTGCGCAGTGTGCGCCATCGGCCCTTTGGTAGCATGCAACCAATTGAGCTTCAACCACGTCATTTGGACTAGTGATAGCGCAAGAAAATGTATTATTTCCGACGCCCGCTATATTAATGGTGATGGGCGCCTGAATAATTTTTTGATTCATTTTTACTAATACACAACGATTAACAAAATCAAAAGTGTCGGACGCAATGCCATTGGTGGGCATTGGCGTAATTTGATGAAATGTGGCGCCGCCATTTGGGTCACAATAGGAAATGTCGTCTCGACACCTGAGCAGTCCTGGGTATACAGAATTGGTGTCTGTAATGGGCAGGACTTGGAGAGCCGTCGCTTCATAATTAACTAGGCCCGGAAAAAGTGTGTCCAAACTTTTCGACATTACTGTTTGGGCATTCGCGTTGATACTAGTCGACGTTAGAAAAGCGATTCCGACCGAGATAAAATAGTAATACATAAATAAGCGCCCCCAATGAAAATAAATACCCAATCCAAAACACAAGTGGTCTGCGGTATTCCAATGTCATTTTACCCGAACCCACCGCGATGAGCGAAGGAAAACCTTCAAATAACGGCCATTCTTTATTTTTTTCATCGTACCAATGCCAGCCTGGTAGTGATGCCAACTTTATGGCGAGCCAGGTGGGTGAGATGGTGGGTAGTGTGATTACGTATTTTCCCTCTTCAAGCTTTTCGAGATCACTAGTGTTCGGAGACGCTTCACTTGCCACAGAAAAGTATTCCGACGATAAATTTTTAAATCGCGTGAATTCAGATTGATCCAAAAATCGCGTCTTAGAAGCATAATGTGTCAAACAGCTTTTAAAGCGGTCATCCATCACGGGTGCAAAGGGTGTATTTTTGTTCTCAACCGTAATTGGCCGAACACTATCCATTGAAATAACTTCGGCAACCTGCTGTGCTTTTTTTGCTTCTAATGATTTAGGCATCAAAACAAAGGCACGATAATCTTCGCTTTCGGCAATAATTTTTCCGGTGTTTTTAAATGCGTAACGGCTAGTCCCACCTTCTTTGATCATCTCTTTCCAGCAAGTGGTAGTCCACTGAGTGCGTTTCGGCCACGGTATCGCCGGATTGATGATGAGAGAAGTAATGGAATAGTCGTTAATAAAATCATCCAGAAAACACTTTTCTACTGAGCAGGGTGAGTTGAAATAAAGGTTTGAAGCGAGCATGACGTTAAGATCAACTAAATTAGCGAGGTAGGAGTTTATTAATAGGTTGCCGTTTGAACTTTCCCAGTATAGGCCCTTCACAGACTTGTAGTTTGGGTTACTCAGGCTAAGTATACTCTCAAGTCCGAAATCGTAGGCTCTCATGTCACTCACTGTAAATGCGCGGCCTAAGCCGACAGGCGGAGCGGCCCACCCTTCACTCACCCCAACAGGTGAAGGTTTAGAATAATTCCATTTTGAAATATTTCTGCAGGGGTGAAACTCGATGTAAAAAAAGCAAAGAACTGCAATGGACAGCATCCGTTTTATCCAAAGAAGGTGGGCTGAAAACCTTGAGGATGAGTCGGGGTTTGGTCTGCTCAGAAGTGAAGGCAAAATAAAAATAAGGAAGAGAATTCCCGCACTTTCAAAACGGTAATAATGAAGATGGGGAAGCGCAAGATTAATGGTGTATGCATGGCGAGCGTACAATAAGCTCGCAAAAATGATCATACTCACCAAGAGAAGGGATCGGCTTTTGGGTGGAATGAAGAAAAAAACTGAACCAGCGAGTATTAAAAAAACATTTTGTTGCTCAGTAAATACCAAGCTATCTACTAAATACGAATGATAGAATAAAAACGGTAAGGAGAAAGCAGCACTTCCTGCGGCAGTGAGCGTAAGTGGCACAATCCATTCTTTTTTCTTATGCGATAGCAATATGTTTATGCCGACAAGAAGACCGGCGACGATTGCGGTAATGAGGTGTGAATAAATAATGATCAGAAGCAATCCACAAGTTAGACCGGGCCTGCGCTTGCTCAGGGTTTCGCGAATGAGCCAAACCAATGGAATCAGGCTTAAGAGTTGAGAGGAAAGACCGATGCTTAAAACATCTATTGCGGCGTAACCCTGATAGCGAAGTGAGTAGACCTTGTCGGCCCAAAAAAAACAAAAAAAGAGAAGATAAAAGTAGGATCGCGATAGTAGCTCTGGATAAATGAGTTTGCCTACCCTATTCACTGAATAGAGTGAGGCAGCAAAAAGAACCAGCAAATAGCATTGGTATCCCAGAAGAGCCGCGCGATAAGGATCGGAACTGAATAACAAGCGAAAAGGGATGCTGAATCCGGTAATGAGAAAATCTTCAAGTGGCGGGTAAAATAAATTTTGAATGTTACCTAAAAAAAAACGGTCATTGAAGGAATGGAAAAGGCCGTCAGCGACGGCTTTGGCGCTGGCAATATGTCCGCCGATATCTATTTGAATCGGATTTAAATGAAAGCAAATAAAACAACTAAGCCCGAGAAAACTGAGCAAGAAAATACAATTCCAGAACCGCTCGACCAGCAGCAATTGTTTCATGGACAAAACGGAGCTGTTCCTGGACTGCAAGTATTCGTAGCACACGCTGGCTTGTAAGTGGGACCAACGCCGCCTGGATAGATTACATTGGTGAAAATGGAACCCGCAAAATTAGCGGAACCTGTCGCCATGTTTCTCTGGTCTGATCCAGATAAGTACGAGGCGCCCGAGTCGACTCCTAGTAAGGTGGGTTGGATGATTGCCCAATTTACCATTCCGGTTACATTATTAATTGCCGGATCGGTAAGTGGCGTTTGCGGTGTTGCACCATTGGGAAATGGCGAATAACTTAAACAAGCCTGAGTTGTAGGAAGATAATTTGACGCTAATTGAGCACAGACAACAGTGGGAGAGCCTGAGCAATAGAAAGCGAGCGTCGGAAATGACGACGAGATATCCTGGCCATTATTGAGTAGTGTGAAGTTGTAAAAACCCGGAGTGTCGGCGCTAAATGTTGGAATGGTTAATGGGCCCATCGAGGTATTTAATTTAGTTGGGTCGCCTAGGCCTTCCCCTGCGGTCCAAAAGAATTGGTAGCCTAAGGTACCGGAGGCAACTGTTCTAGTGCTCCACTGAGGAGTTAGTCTGATAAACTTAGAGGTATAGCAAGTGGTGTTAGCAGAATCTACTGCGATAATCGTAACATCGGAAATTTGAAGGGCGCTAAAGGTTTTACTTTGGCCATTATTACCCTTCCATTCGTATCCGCTACCAGAATTGCCCTTGATTGGTACCACGGCGCCCATCGCGGGTGAGCCATATGTGCCACCGAGAAGTGGTTGAGCGAGGACTCCATCATAACTCAAGAACATAATTACTGAACCTGAGCCATTAGCAGTCGTGGCGGTTGCAGTGATTGAGCCGTCTGCACTCGTGTTAGTTGTTGGATTAATTGATGAAACATTTGTAAGTGCGATGGTACAAACGCCTGCGCCTGGTGTTGGTGTCGGTGTTGCACTCGATGCTGGGGTTGCGGTTGCAGTTGGAGTGGGCGTGGCCGGAGTTGCAGTCGGTGTTGGACTGGGTGGATTCGGTGTTGCTCCAACTGGTGTTGGTGTCGGTGTTGCTCCAACTGGTGTTGGTGTCGGTGTTGCTCCAACTGGTGTTGGTGTCGGTGTTGTATTGCTATTGGTCGCATTGCCCACGTTGGCGCAACTAGGAGGATTTGTGGTTGGGCAATTATTAACGCCTGCGCCACAAACGATGATTTGAGAATCGCAACGCTGAAGTGGTTGAGTGGGCGAAGCCACAAAGTATGCAACATCCACAATTCCGATTTGATTCGTTTTTACCAATGATTTATCGTAGGAAACATTTCCTCCGGCAACAGTGATGGGCGCATAGGTATAAGGACCACTCGGAGAAATGATGGTCATCTTATTCATCATCTGATGAGAGAGTGGCGAGGTGGCGTTATTCACCACACCAGAGTAAACACCCGTGCAACCGGCCCCACCGTTGAAGCCTAAGCAGGGGCTATTTTGGCCTACTATACCATTATAAGTAGGAGTAAAAAGAGAAGTCGAGCCAAGGTCGCTGCTTTGGGTGGAATTAGTAAGTAAGGTGAGAGTGGCAGCCGGAACGTTAGGGAAAAGTGTACTTAAACTTGCAGTTTTAGTTTCAGCAATGGCGCCGGTAGAACTAGTGACATTAGAAATCGTATTGTTAGAGAGGCTGCTGGAAGTCAGCGTGCCTCCTGAAAGGGGTGTTCCAGATACTGTACCTGGAGTTAGTGTTGAACCACCCGCCTCTGCGACTGCGCAGGTAAAAATACCAACAGCAAGTGAAACCGTAAACGCGCATGCCCAATTTTTAGTCCAGATTGAAAATCTGGTTTTATTAAAATTAATCAAAGTGTACCCCCGCACTTAATTAGTATATGCGACTTTAAAAAAATAAAACAGATGTGTCACAATTGAGCCCTTTTTTAAGTGTTTTTGATTGCACACTAAAGTCATTTAATTGACTCGGTTTATCAGGGTGCGGGGATGCAGCTCCAGTTATGAACTAATCCAGCATGGAAAGTTTCGCATGCGATTCCGGAAAGATCAGTTGGACAATTGTTTGCGACTACTCCGGGACCAGTGCCACTCACAGAAAAGGAAGTGCACTGACCGGCGTTTGGCATGGTGGATGGGGCAGTATATACAGCACCATTTAAATTGGAACCCGCTAAGCACGTGCATAGGAAGGGGTTGGGCATACACGCCAAGGTAATGTTATTCCAAGAACCCCCTCCCTTGCATGCGCAAGTTCCGGAGGCAACATTAAGGAAAAGATTGGGCGAAATGCTGGCGCAATCCGGGACACAATAAATTTGACCTGCAGTTGAATTGATCACGGGCACAGGAGGAGGTAGACCTGGGCCAGGGGGTATGGGTGTAGATGGCGGTGTACAATAAGCCGTATCACCAGCGGTGCATCTGCAGTCGCTCATACTGTTGTATTGTAGAAAACTCCAATCGGCACAACAACATTCCAAATTTGGCCGCACTCCGGGGGTACAGCCGGGTCCGCCCGTAACGGGGGCACACACTGCGTTTGCGCTTGGAATCACTAAATTAAGAATCTCCGAAAGGAGCCTCTTCCCAGCGGAATTCCAGCGATTGTTTTTATGCATTTCAAATTGAATCGAAGTGATGAAGGGTGCCGAAACTGAGACGGGCATCGATGTGGGAAAATCGGTGCCAGAAACTTCAGGTATAAATGGAACTCCCGCCTTAGCTCCGCAGGAACAAGTGGTGAAGTTAAAGTCAGGATCGGTAGTATCAGAACTGGTGATTCCACAGGGCGGAGTGGAGTTAGGATTGGCAGCGATTAATCCGCCCGGTTGTACCAGAAACAGTTCCTGTGCGGGAAAATCCTTTGTACATTGTCCGGGCATGTTTGCGCCCTCGAAACATGCCGTGGCCAAACTGCAATAGGCTCCCGACGCTTTTTGATAGCAAACAGCTACATGAGACTCAATGATTTCATTTGGTCCCGGAGAACAAGAAATTGTATTTGCAGCGGAATTAATGGTAATGGGCGATTTATAGGTTCTTTGGTTATTTTTTACGATCGTACAGTTATTAACCCAACCAAAAGTATCTTTTGGATCGGTAGAAAACTGATAAAAAAAGGCAGATGTTGAGGGAACACACCCCATTGCTTTGTTGGTCGAATTAATGCAATTTGAAAGTTTTATAAAATAATTATCTGCAAGTGTTCGGGGTGTAGAGACTGAAACATCAATGCTACTGAAAATCGGATTGCTGGTGGAGGGAAATAATGTGGAAATGGACTTGGTCACAACCGTCGTTTGTGCAAAAACCAAAGGACTCATTAAAACGAAAAGTATTGTGGAACTAATGTGAGTAAGGCACTTCAATAATTTTAAATCCATTTATAAAATATTACCGAAATTTCGAAACAGCGTGAATTTTTAATTAAAGTAAGTTTAAATACACCCCAATTACTCTATAGTAATAAAGTCATTTAATTGACTTGGCGGGCGAAATAGTGCGTTTCACTAAGCTCTTTACCTATTGATCAAAGCCCCTTAAAATAGATGAATGAACAGGCAAATGAAAATCTGGCAAGACGAACAGGGCGGGACGCTCATTCTTGTGGTTTTGATGATTAGCTTGATGGTTACTGGTATGGGATTTTACTTTTTTAGCTCGAATGTGATGTTTAAAAAAACGCTGGTCGGTTTTGAAAGCAAGACTGAAATTATCAATGATAGAAATAGACTGAGTTATGATTTAAGTCATCGACCACTACCAACTCCAGGACCTTAAGTTATGAAAATTAAAAATATTCTGAAAGTACAGGGTGAGGCAGGTTTTACTCTTGTTGAGGTGATGATCGCTGCCGTGATTGGCATGATCGTCGTTTTAGGATTGAGCTCGATTGTGGTTCAAGCAGTGAGATATGATGCAAGCGCAAAGGTTCAAAGAAATTACTATACTACTCAACAACAGGCCGATTACGAGAAGACGGTATTAGCCGCTCCCACTCCATAATTCTAGACTTAAAATTAAATTATTCGCGCCAAGCAAATTCCATCTCGTATTGGTAGCATCACTTTTTGAACGCGAGCATCCCTTAATACTAACTGATTAAAATTATGAATTGCATGATCGGAAGCGTCTTCTGGGTGAAGCACCCCACCCGACCATAATACATTATCTACCAAAATCGCGCCGCCTTTTCTCAGTAAACGAAAGCACGCTTCCCAGTAAAGGGGGTAAGCGGCTTTATCTGCATCGATAAATGCTAAATCAAAATGCGGTCGTTTCCCCGCCGCAATTTCTGCTTCAAGAAGCTTGATGCTTTCTTTGGCGTCACCCAAAAGTGATTCAATTTTCTTACCTTCTGCACATTTCCCCCAGTGTGCTTTTGCAATGGCAACTGCTTTTGGGTCGCGGTCAAGCGTGACGACTTTGCCATTTTCAGATACTCCCTCAGCAAGCGAAAGGGCGCTATAACCGGTAAAAGTTCCAAATTCGAGCACATGATTGGCCCCCATCAAGCTAGCGATGAGAGTTAAAAATTTACCTTCCATGTTACCTACCTGCATGTGAGCGACATGGGGTGCGAATCTTTTTGTGGCTTCAACCAACTCTACTTGCGTGGGTGAAGGCTGAGAAGAATGAAGAACACAGTAGTCATGAATGGAGGCGGGTGTGATTTCCATCTTTTTTATTTCTCGAATTCCCGAACTACATTTCCGCCCAAAAGCGCAAATTTCTGTTCTAGTTGTTCGTATCCTCTGTCTAAGTGGTAAATGCGCCTGATGGTGGTTTCACCTTTCGCCGCCAAGCCTGCGATGACGAGTGAGGCACTGGCGCGGAGGTCGGTAGCCATGACAATCGCGCCCGACAATGCAGTGGGGCCGTCCACAAGAGCTTGATTGCCCTTTATTGAAATCTTGGCGCCCAAACGATTCAATTCAGGCACATGCATAAAACGGTTTTCAAAAATGGTTTCTGTAATCGTAGAGGTGCCTTTGGCGCTCGTAAGCAGGGTCATGAATTGCGCCTGCATATCGGTAGGAAAGCCGGGAAACGGCTCAGTCGTAAAATGTACAGAATTTAGTTCGCCCACATATTCTGCAGTAATAGAATTTTCGGTGCGGGTAATTTTACCGCCAATGCGCTCCAGCACATCGAGTGGGTATTTCATATAAGATTGATCAATGCCCAGTGCTGTTACCTTACCCTTGGTTAATAGTGCTCCACATAAAAAAGTTGCGGCTTCCACGCGGTCGGGTGCGATGGAATGATTCATGCCTTGAAGTTCGGGTACACCCGTAACTTTGATAATAGGAGTACCCTCACCAGATATTTTTGCGCCCATGGTCCGGAGTGCGCGAACCAAATCCACAATCTCGGGCTCGCAGGCCACGTTTTGAATTTCAGAACTACCCTCGGCCAGGGCAGCGGCCATCACAATGTTTTCGGTAGCGCCCACACTCGGGAATGGGAGTGAAATAATCGCTCCTTTTAGGCCATTTTTTGCAATTCCATAAATATAGCCACCTTCGATTTTGAAAGAGGCTCCCAATTTCTCTAATGCAGATAAATGGAAATCCACAGGTCTGGCACCAATTGCGCAGCCGCCGGGCAAACTTACTTTTGCTTCGCCAGTCCTGGCGAGGAGAGGACCCAATACTAATACCGATGCGCGCATTGTGCGGACAAGGTCGTAAGGTGCTTCAATCGAGGTGAGTGTGCTGCCATCCACTTCGATTTGATGATTCTCTAAGGTAAAAAGAGTTTTTAATCCAAGCGCATCTAATACCTTTTGAGTGGTATTAATGTCGGCGAGAAGTGGCGCATTCCTGATGATTGATTTCTTTTTTGAGAGAATGGTCGCAAATAAAATAGGAAGCGCGGCATTCTTCGCTCCGCTAATTTGTACGCTGCCATGAAGAGGTGTACCGCCTGTAACTTTCAATAAATCCATAACTTATTTTTGCGCGAATGAGCGGAGATGGCAAGAGGGATGAATAGTGACTTATTCCGGCTGTTGGATTCTGGTCCACCAGGCCTCATGCTGGCAGGTTGCTTACCCCATGGGCGCAATGAGTACGCGGGGTCGGCCGGTAAGGTCGTCCACCAATACAGAATCCTTCAAGCCCGCGTGATGGAAAAGAGCCAAAAGTTCTTCCGCTCGTTCATGTGGAATCTCAAAAAGAGCAAGACCATCTGGTTTTAGTAATTGATGATGGTGAATTAAAAAACTTTCGTAAAAAAAGTTAGGATTCTCGGCACCATGATTCAATTCAGGAAAAAGGGCTTCATCCGGCTCATGCTTTAAAACCTCGTCTTCAATTTGATCCGTTCGTGCGACATAGGGCGGATTTGAAATGATTAAATCAAAAGGCGCCTGTGCTAAAAATATCTCAAAGCCTTCATGCCGACTCGTGGGCTTGATGATTTCTAAGTGGCCTTCCCAATCGGGCCCGATGATGTTGGATAAGTTCTCTTTTGCAATGAGGATTGCCGCCTCGCTCCACTCGCTGGCAAAGCCTTCTCCGTTATCAAGATGAGCAAGAATTTCTGTGGAGAGAATTCCGGATCCTAAACCCAGTTCCGCAAAAGTAAAATCTTCCGAACCAAACTTATCTTGGAGGTATTGAATGGCGATATGAATCAGAATTTCAGTTTCTGGTCGCGGGATCAGAACAGCGTTGCTAACTTTATATTCATGATCATAAAAATATTGAACACCCAGAACTTGTTGCAGAGGAGTGCCCTGTGCACGGGTGGTCGCAATTTGCAGTGCTTCAGCCTGAATTCGATCTTTCGCATCGCTCGCAAGAAGCGCGGTGATTGCTGGTTCCTGAGTAGTGAGGTCTGATAGCTTATCAAGCTCTAATCCTTCGTTTTTGAGAAGGTAAAACAAAATGAGATCAGTTTCGGCTTCAGGAGATTTTGCATGAGCGGCCGTTTGAAGCGTCTGTAAGATGATTTTTTTTAAAGCTTGCATGGCGATGCTTACGGACTGGGTTGGCCGGCGATGCCGTGCTTCTTTAATGCTTCTGCCTGATAGTGTGTTTGAAGTGCATCGAGAAGTTGATCTACGTGCCCTTCCATTACATCCGGTAGTTGATAAAGAGTGAACCCAATGCGGTGATCGGTGAGGCGGCCTTGTGGAAAATTATAAGTACGAATGCGTTCACTGCGATCACCGGTGCCCACCATCTCACGACGGGTGTCTGAATGTTCTTTTGAAACACGCGCTTGTTCTGCTTCTAAGATACGCGTACTCAAAATCTTCATCGCTTTTGCTTTGTTTTTTAATTGTGATCGCTCATCTTGGCAGCTCACCACCACACCCGTTGGAATGTGGGTGATCCGCACTGCAGAATCGGTAGTGTTTACGGATTGTCCACCCGCCCCACCCGAACGAAACACTTCTGTTCTCAGGTCGGCAGGATTAATCACAATGTCTACTTCTTCTGCTTCAGGAAGAACGGCAACGGTCACAGTTGAAGTATGAACGCGTCCTTGGGTTTCAGTCTCTGGAACTCGTTGCACGCGATGAACGCCCGCCTCGTATTTCAGGCGACTGTAAACTTTTGCGCCCTCCACCATTGCAATGATCTCTTTATATCCGCCCTTTTCCGCTTGGCTCACAGAAAGCATTTCTACTTTCCAACCTTGTCGTTCAGCGAACTTTTGATAAAGACGATAGAGTTCAGCCGCAAAAAGTGCCGCTTCATCACCGCCCGCACCTGCGCGGATTTCAAGAAGGATATTTTTTTCATCCATCGGATCTTGAGGAAGAAGTAAAACCTGTAGTTTTTTGGTAATGACTTCTAACTCTGGCTCGAGTGCTTTCAGTTCTTCTTTGGCCATTGCTGTGAAGTCAGGATCGCCTTCGCCCAAAAGTTCCTTATTTGAAAGAATGTCTTTTTTGACTTGTTTGTATTTTTGATACTCTTTAACAATGTCTTGAAGAGAAGAATGTTCTTTCGATAAGCGGCGAAACTCATTAGGATTATCTGCGAGCGCAGGATCACCTAATTTGTTTTCGATTTCATAAAAGCGAGCTTCTACAGATTCTAACTTATCGAACATTATATCAGCTGCTCATTGACTTAATGAACTCTTCATTAGTCTTCGTGCTCGCCACTTTGCTGAGGAGGAATTCCATCGCGTCGACGGTATTCATGGGGTGAAGAACTTTTCTCAAAATCCAAATTCGGTTGATGACTTCTTTTGGAAGGAGGAGTTCTTCTTTACGGGTTGCTGATTTGTTGATGTCTAGGCATGGGAAAATACGTTTTTCCATGAGTTTACGATCAAGAACAATTTCAGAGTTACCGGTACCTTTGAATTCCTCGAAAATTACTTCATCCATTCTTGAGCCAGTATCGACGAGTGAAGTGGCGATAATAGTGAGAGATCCGCCTTCTTCAATGTTGCGAGCCGCGCCGAAGAAACGTTTTGGTTTGTGAAGTGCATTTGAATCTACACCACCCGAAAGAATTTTACCGGATGGAGGAACAACCGCATTGTATGCGCGAGCAAGACGAGTGATAGAATCGAGAAGAATCACGACATCGTATTTGTTTTCTACGAGACGTTTTGCTTTCTCGATCACCATTTCGGCGACTTGAACGTGGCGTGATGCTTGTTCGTCGAAAGTTGAACTAATGACTTCGCCCTTAACTGAGCGTTGCATGTCGGTCACTTCTTCCGGACGTTCATCAATTAATAGAACGATGAGCTTAACATCAGGATGATTAGTGGTGATCGCATTGGCCACATCTTGCATCAGATGGGTTTTGCCGGCGCGGGGAGGAGCAACAATCAAACAGCGTTGTCCTTTTCCGAGTGGAACCATGAGATCAATAATCCGAGTGCTATAATTAGTGGGTTGATATTCTAAATTTAAACGCTCAGTAGGATAGAGCGGAGTCAGATTATCAAAAAGAACGCGCTCAGAGTTCAGATCTGCAGCGAGAAAATTTACTTGTTCAACCTTGAGAAGTGCAAAATAACGTTCACCCTCTTTAGGTGCGCGAACAGACCCACTCACAGTGTCGCCGGTACGAAGACCGAATCGTCTAATTTGAGAAGGGGATACATAAACGTCATCCGGGCCTGGAAGATAATTATATTCTGGTGCGCGCAAGAAGCCGAAACCATCAGGCAAACACTCTAAAACGCCGTCAGCATAAATGTGTTCATTTTTTTCGGCCTTGCGTTGAAGGACAGTAAAAATGAGATCTTGCTTGCGGAGATTGCCTGCGTTTTCAACTCTGAGTGAATGTGCCAACTCAACAAGCTCGTGAATTTTTTTATCTTTGAGCTCTTTTAAGTGCATGGATTTAACTGGAACTGACTCGGCGCCGGCTTCTGCATTGCTGGCCGCGGGAGCTGCGATGATTTCGCCGCTGGCGGAAGGAGCAGCTACTGCTTCGGAGGTTTGAGCTTCAGGTGTTGTTTTCGCAAGCACTTCAACTTCTTCATCTACACCCACATCTTCTTGTGGTGCGCGACTTCCTGGTGCAATTACTCGGTGAGCCGCACGACCTGCGGCAGGAGGACGGCGCGGTCCGGCAGATTGAGGCTTCTGATTTGGTTTTTTATTTTGAGTACTAATGGTGGTCTCCTTTTACTTTCACGCTATTACTTTAAAATTAATAATTTTGAATTTTTGAATGTATTGATTGAATTTATAACGTCAAATTTTTGAAGGTTTTTTGAAAATCTTAGATACGCACATGCTAACAAAGCTTTTTAGGCTCGTCCAGAAAAATTTAAATGATATCCTATCACTACCATGAAATTGATTAAAACGATCACTTTGGTCGCCATCATCGCAGTCCTCGGTGCTTCTTTTTATCTGTATCAGTTCAATAAGACTGCGATGGATCCTCAAGCCACAATGAAAAAAGTGGAATTTGATCTTCTTCGGGGAATGAAGCCTTTAGAAATTGCCACAAACCTCGAAAAAGCGGGCATAATTAGCAATGCGAGAATGGTTTATTGGATTGGTAAAATCATGCAAGGTTGGACCGGTATTAAAGCTGCCGACTATGAATTGAGCCCATCGATGAGCCCGGATCAAATCTTTAAAATCTTTAAAAGTGGAATTGGAATTCAACATTCTATTTTGGTTCGCGAGGGCGACAATATTTATCAAGTAGCCGCGAGTTTTCAAGAAGCAGGTTTGGCGAAAAAAGATGTTGCGTTAAAATTGCTTAAAAACAGGGATTTTATAATTGCGCTTGGTTTGGGGAACGAGGGGCTTCGTTCTTTAGAGGGATATCTTTTTCCCAATACTTATTTTTATGACAAGCACGATCAGATGGCGAGCGTAGTAAAACGCATGACTGATGCATTCCTGCGTTCATGGACGCCGGAGGTTGATCTTCGTGCTCGCGAACTTGGAATGAGTCGACTTCAGGTGGTGACACTTGCGTCGATGATTGAAAAGGAAACAGGGGCCGCATTTGAGAGGCCAATTATCAGCGCGGTTTTTCACAATCGACTCAGGAAGAAAATGCGTCTGCAAAGCGATCCCACTACGATCTATGGAATGTGGGAACGGTATACCGGAAACATTCATAAAAGCGACCTCTTAGCGAAGAGTGATTATAATACCTACACGATTCCATCGCTTCCTGTGGGCCCGATTTCAAATCCACATCCAGATTCATTGAAGGCGGCACTTTATCCGAATGAAGTGGAATATCTTTATTTCGTTTCGAAGAATGATGGCACCCATGTGTTTTCAAGAACCTATGAAGAGCATAATGGTTGGGTTAAGAAAACCCAACTCGATCCGAAAGCGCGTGAAGGTAAAAGTTGGCGAGATTTAAATAAAAACAAAGTTAAAGCAGCGACGCACGCCACCGCTCAGTAATCGCGCGCGCCGGCTGATTTGCTATTGGCGGGATCGAATAGATAAAAAGGCCTGTATAAAAGTGATATCAGGTTGATATCACTTTTATACAGGCCTTTTAATATTGATTCCAGTGACGGACCTAGTTTTAGTAATTCTATAAAAGCGCGCTCACTGTTTTAAAATTAAGGGCAGCATCATTCTCGGTTCCATCCTGTGGCTTTGGGTGTTGCCTCGTTTTAACTTCTAGTTCAAAAAAATATTGAGTGTGGGCCGATAAGGGATTAGCCTCACAAAGTGATTAAAAAATCGTTCATTCTAGCATTTTTGGCGTTTGTTTTGCCCCACACAGTAAATTCCGAGGAACGTGGCAGGGGGCAGCTGCTTGTAAAATCGCGTACTCCTCTACAAACTCAATTTGAAAATACCAAGGTACTTTCTAAAAACTCTTCCTGGTACCGAGTTTCCGTCAGTTCGGGAAATAAGTTAAAAACCATTGAAATGCTTCATCATAATCCAAATGTAGAATGGGTTGAAGAAGATCACCTTTATCAGGTTGATCAAATTGAAAACAATTTAGATTCAATCACCACGAATGATCCCTATTTTGGAAATCAGTGGTCACTTCAGAAATCTCACGTTACCGACGCTTGGGCGCTCGTTCCTGCGAACGCAAAGAATGTATTGGTCGCAGTCATTGATACCGGCATAGAAGCGAGTCATCCCGAATTTGCAGACAAGATTTTTACGAACACCCGCGAAATTCCAAATAATGGCGTCGATGATGATCATAATGGTTTGATCGATGATGTTCATGGTTGGGATTTTGAGGCCAAAAATAACGATCCTAGTGACGATTTTAATCATGGATCTCATGTTGCTGGAATCATCGGCGCTGTTCAGAATAACAAATTTGGCATTGCAGGGATTTCAGCGCATGTGCAAATTCTCCCCATCAAATGGATGAAAAAGGGTTCCGGATGGGGAGCAGACGCGATTGAGGCTATTTATTACGCCAGTAATATGGGCGCAAAAATCATCAACGCAAGCTGGGGTGGCATTGGGTACTCAAAAGCCTTAGAAGATGCCGTAAAATACGCAGAATCCAAGGGAGTTCTTTTTGTGGCGGCCAGCGGAAATCGTGGAACCGATAATGATAAAAGTCCCCAGCACCCGGCAAATCTTCGCTTGCCAAATGTAATTGCGGTCGCCAATACCGATGAAAAAGACGAATTGGTGCGTAGTTCAAACTACGGTGTGATCCATGTAGATATTGCCGCCCCCGGAAACAACATCGTAAGCACCATGATGAATCATCAATTTGGGTCCCTTTCGGGTACCTCGATGGCAGCAGCTCATGTGTCGGGAGTAGCGGCGCTTTTGCTCAGCCTCAATCCAAAACTGACAGCCCAAGATTTAAAGAGAGTTATACTCGGAACCGTGACCAAACTCCCTTCATTGCAGGGAAAAATAGTTTCAGGTGGGCGCATCAATGCAGTGGATGCTGCCAAAAAAGTGATTTCAGAAATGAAAAGTCACTAGAATTCATTTGAGTGTGCAATGACCGCATCATAGGATGGAACCATGCAAACTCAAGCGTCCAAAATCATTGCCCTTCTTGTTTTTTCGATCCCGTTTATTTCTTCAACGTATGCGCAATTTTTAAGAGTCGATGACAGCGAAATTTCGGGAATAAACGCAGCTCAGGCAAAAGAAATCATGAATCAACATTTTCATTCTGGGAACTTATTGAAGCCAGACCGAGTTTTGGAGGGTGTTCAAGTTCAAGGCCTTGCGATTCAATTTGTAAGACTCGTCAAAGGTCATGAGGTTCCGGTTGAGGGACTGAGTTTTAAAGCACAACTTCCGGGTTCTACCAGTTACAACGCTTATCGCTCTGATGAGGCGGGTGTGATTCGGGATGCAAAATGTGAGTCAGGGAATTATTCAGTGAGCATTACTCTTCAATCAGTTCGCTATCAGGTTTCAGTTGGAAACGCTCCCTATGAAATTCATGTGAGCGGAAAGTGTGGAGTTGCACAGAAGTTTATTTTTGAGGAGACCACACCGGCCGGGCAGGCGGTCGCAGTTTGGCAAACGGCGGTTAAGGCTGAGAAAAAACTTCTGAAAGAGGCGAGTCTCGCGTTTTGGAAACGCCAGATTACCTTCATTTGGCCGGCTAACGGCGATTATTATTCATCAGATACAGTACATCTCACATTAGGGTACCAATGGGATGTGGTGACGCATGAAATGGGGCATGCGATTTATGATCAAGCAAACATCGGCGTTTTTGGCGGGGGCTCACACAAAATTGATGAGTGCTACTCAGATGCTTTGGGACTATCCGAAGGATGGGCTTCGTTTTTTTCGGCGTGGGTTCATCTCAACTTGAGAGACCCAGATGCACGCTTTGAGTACATGGTTCCGAGGCGCGCGCCGATTCAGATTGAAAATGTCCCTACCGATGTTTGTGGAAAATCGCAAAGTGAATGGAGAGTGATGAGCTTCCTTTGGGACATCGTGGACCTGCATGACGATGGCGAGACGATGGAAGAAACTTTTTTACACCTACTTAAAGACACCCTTGGTATGCATGCGTCATCCATCAAGTCTATGAAACAACGTCTCATTCAAAAGGGTTGGGATTCTGGGAAGCTGGAATTGATTTGGAAATTGAATTTTCCCGCTGAATAGGCTACCAATTTAATCGTGAGTTCATACTTAGTACTAGCGCGTAAATATCGTCCCAAGCAGTTTTCCGACATTGTTGGGCAGCAGTCCGTCGTGCGCACCCTAGTTAATGCCATTAAACTGAAGAGGACCCATCAGGCATACGTTTTTTCAGGGTCACGTGGGATTGGCAAAACATCCATTGCGAGAATTTTTTCCAAGGCCCTTCGTTGTGAGAACGCGGTAGAACGAGATGGCATTATTTATTCATGCGATCAGTGTTCAGATTGTAAAGAAATTGCACTCGGGAATAGTGTCAATGTCCTTGAAATTGATGGAGCATCCAATAATGGTGTCGACTCCGTGAGAGAGATTCGCGAGAACGCAAAATTTCTACCCTCAAGTGGTTTGTATAAAATTTATATAATTGATGAAGTTCACATGCTTTCGAGCGCTGCCTTTAATGCGCTTTTAAAAACTTTGGAAGAACCGCCGGAACACGTGGTCTTTATTTTTGCGACCACTGAATCCCATAAGATTCCTGAAACGATTTTAGGTCGTTGCCAACGCTTTGATTTTAAACGCGTGAATATTGCTCAAATTACCGAATGCATGAAAGGCATTTTAGCTGCAGAAAAGATTACCGCAGAGGAATCGGCCTTGAATCTCATCGCGCGATCAGCAGAAGGCTCGATGCGGGATGCGCTTTCAATTCTCGATCAGGTCATTTCGTTTTCGGGGATGAAGGTTACAGCACAGGCAGTTCGAGAAAGCATTGGGCTCATCGGAACTGAGCTCGTTTTTGCTTTGCTTAAAAATATTATTGAACGCGATGCCAAGGCGGCACTCCATGTGGTTCAGACTGCATTTACGCAAGGCGTAGATCTTCGCGTGCTCCTTAAGGTTCTGATTGAAATGCTTCACGCGCTCATTTTGATGCAAGTGGGGGTGGAGAAGCCTGAAACTCATTTTAATGATGATGAGTTAAAGCAAATTGAGAGTCTAAAAAACTCAAGACCCCTTGAAGAGAATGAACTGATTTTTCAGGTTTTCCACCACGGGCTCGATCTTCTCTCGCGCGCGGCCCAGCCAAAATTAATTTTTGATTTGCTCGTGATTAAAACTGCGCTTGCAGAGACGATCGTAAAACTAGATACGAACGCAGATTCGATCAATGAAGAAGCCGACGAAAGGTTACCCAGGCAAGTCCCAAGCGCGCCCGTTAAAGTAGCCCCAAAAGTAAACGTAGGTTCAAACACAATACCGAATGTACCGATCGTGACACCGCAGGTTTTAGTGGCTGAAAAGCAGCACCAAGTTACAAATAATCTAGTTCAGAAAGATGCTCCCGCAGTGGTGGAAGTAGTAAAACCACCGCAATCTACACCGTCATCATCACTTTTCGATCATCCGATGACCAATACAAACTCAGCGCCTGCGCAAGCCAGCACCTTTGAAAAAATCTCTTTACCCAAAACCGCGGGGCCTAAAACGTGGGAAGGTTTCATTGAGTTGTGTTTTGTGCAAAAACCAGTTTTAGCCGTCACGCTCGAATCAGTGGTGGAATGGAAGCTGCCCGATGAGAACGACTCCGTTTTTAAGCTCGGCTTCAGAGAGCGCGATAAAGTAAAAGCCGATCAGCTCATGCAGAAAGTTTTTAGAGATCAGTTGACTCTGGCTGCGGAAAATTACTTTGGCTTTAAAACCTCTCCCGAAGCGTATTTCTCCACGCACACAGGCGAAAGCATGGCAGAGAAGACAGTGAGGCTTCAGGACGAAATTAAAAATAGGAAAATGCAAAACATCCTCAATAATGAAGTGGTTCAAGAAGCTAGATCACTTTTCGGTGCCGAACTCACTCATATTGAAATTGTAGAAAGAGATTCATGAATCCCTTATCAAAACTTATTTTTGAACTATCGAAGCTTCCTGGGATTGGGGAAAAATCTGCAACCCGCCTTGCTTACTTTATTTTAAATCAAGACGAAAGTTACGCCGATAGCCTTGCGCAGGCGTTGAGGGATGCGAAGCAAAAACTTCGTTATTGTGACGAGTGTTTTAATTTTTCAGAAAATGAAAAATGCGAGATCTGTTCCGATGCCAAAAGAGACACGAGCATCATCTGCGTCGTTGAGCGTCCTAGCGATGTTACTCCGATTGAAAGAACTGGGTCATATCGCGGCGTGTATCATGTCCTTCACGGCATTTTGTCGCCACTTGATGGAATTGGCCCCGAAGATCTAAAAATGAAAGAACTTTTTGTTCGCATGCGCGAAAAGGATGTAAAGGAAGTTATTTTTGCCATTAATCCATCCGTTGAGGGTGAGGCCACTTCTCTTTATTTATCCAGACTTTTAAAACCAACTGGAATTAAAACCTCACAAGTGGCTTATGGAATTCCGTTTGGCGGAACCATTGAGTTCACAGATAGACAAACATTAGGAAAAGCCCTTGAAAACAGGGTAGAGATGCAACGCTAATTATGAGTTTTGTCAACGCCGTCTCCAAAGAAGTTAATTGTAAAATAGTATATGTGGGTACCGGGCTCTCTGGAAAGACCACGAACGTTCAATATATCTACGAGAACACCCAAAATGACAGAGCCGGAAAGCTCGTTTCACTCAGTACTGAGAATGAGCGAACCCTGTTTTTTGATTTTTTACCTCTCTCCATTGGCGAGGTGCGTGGGTATAAAACTAGATTTCATCTCTATACCATCCCTGGACAGACGTTTTACGAAGCGTCGCGTGATTTTATTTTGAAGGGTGTTGATGGAGTAGTATTTGTTGTCGATTCTGCCCCCGAAAGAATGGAAGCCAACCTTGAAGCGTTTGATCATTTTCAAAAAGCGCTAGAGAGACAAGGTTACGATCTAGCGAGAATTCCGCTAGTTTTTCAATATAATAAGCGCGACATTTCTAACGCCGCAAGTGTTCAAGAATTGGAAATGAGTTTCAATCCAAAAAAGTATCCTCACTTTGAAGCAGTGGCCAACAGGGGCGAAGGTGTGATGGAGACATTAGAATGTATTAGCCAAATGGTGATAGATGCTTTAAGAGGATTGAGGGGAAATTGATTAACAACAGAGTATTGGGGAAATTACTGAATGAGAAAAACGGACCTAGTTCGGTTTAAAAAGATATTCACGGAACAGCGTGATCAAATTTTAATGAATGTAACTATCGTGGATGAAAACCTGATGGTAAGGCCTGAAGACAAAGACGAAGTCGACCAGGCAAATGCTGACATCGAACAAAGCATGAGAATGCAGCTTAAGAACCGCGAGACGTTTACTCTTAGAAAAATCACTGAAGCCCTCAAAAGAATCGATGAAGGCTCATACGGTGCATGCCAAAGCTGTGAAGAACCAATTGAGCTCCGCCGCCTTCAAGCCCGCCCTACCACCACTCTTTGCATTGCTTGCAAAGAAGAGGAAGAAAAAATGAGTGCTACCAGCATTCTCGGGCACCGTTTCGAATTCGTTCATTAAGAACGATTCAACAGCCTCACCCTAGAGTGGCAAACTCGCGCTATAGTAAGACTATTTAGAATTTCTTTCGCGCACCCGTGCGTCTTAATATGTGTCAAGGCAGACACATTGAGTGCTGCGCGTTGATCAGTTACAATGGTTTAAGCGGATGGGTTTGAACATCTTACTGATAAAGGCGGGGAGGGTAGCGTGAAAATATTTTGTATTTCATTCATTAAATTTTTATACTTCTATTTATCAGTTTTTTCATCAAGTGTGTTTGCACAGCCGTTAAGTCCAACCCCAACCGTGGCATGTCAGTTAAATCCTTTAGTGAATGATTATAGTAAACTCACTCTCGCTCAGCAAAGTTGTGCGACAGTGGTGGGCAATGATGTGGTTTACGATTTATCGAAAATAACAACAGCTGGGAGTTGTCTAGAAGCAATTCAAAGCATGAGTTGCGCTTCGACCCCTTATCCTAGATTTCAGTATTATAAAGGATCTGATTCCCTTTTTAATGTTTGTGCTCAAAAAGTAGGATCAGGACAAATATTCGACTATCAGAGTTTAATCACTGCGCAGTCCGGCTCGGCTTGTAATAATATGTTCGCCGACTTGGGATCTCTCCTGAGTCAAGTGGATCAAATTTTAACTTTATCCTATAATTATTGGAAACCATCTGGGCAAAAAGTCATCAAATTCGCCTCGAGTGGAAATGTGATGGTTCCGGCGGGCGCGTCTCAGCAAGGAGTGTCTGCACATGTGATTTTGCTTTCAAGCAAAAATCTGCTTATCGATGGTGGAAACACGATGTTTCGGTTTCTCAGTCGAAGCATTCATGGATTTTATTTTAAAGAGGCGAGTCACGTCACCATTCAAAACATGCTTTTAGACTATTTTGGGAGCGACGATTCCCTTCCTTACCGCGTGTATCAAGTCACCCAAAAACCGAGCAGGACGTTTATTTCTTCTGGTATTGCCAATGGTGTTGCATTTAGCACCTATCAAGTCTCCGTTGCAACGAATCTTGTTTTGCCCTATCACCCCGAGACTCTTTCTAATTTTTCAACCAAAAATGCCGATAATGATGCCGATTCCGAAATTCTTGCGCATGTTGTGAGAATTCCTGTTAATCCAAGTCCAAGCGCAACCCCCGGGTTGCCTCAAATTATTGCGACGGGATTAAGTCCTAATTTAGAAGCAGATAGGGATTCTTTTACGCCCGTAGATGCTTCACTTCCGGCCACAGCTTCGTCTACTTCCGTAAATGTTAAAAAAACAATGACCTTTATGTACAATGTTTCAGTGAAGCCACTACAGTCAACCTTACCCAATCGCTTCGCAACCGAGATTGCAAATGGTGATTTTATTGTGGTTACTGAGCGCCATGATGGCGTTGCCGCTTTGAAATTTGAAAACATAAGGCCTTATGGCCTAACGACGGGTGATCAAAATCAAGCCAAAAATATTTTTATTCTTTCTTCTCCAGGCCCAGGGTTTCAGGCTACATCGCAAAAGGGTTTTGTGGTCGACCACTTGGTGGTCGCTCCTCCTAGCGGGGTTTACCATTATATGGATAATTATAAACAGTATGCCCGTTGGCCTGCACTGATTTCTGCAAATGCAGATGGAATCAATGCGGGGGAGGGCGAGCTTGTAACTTCAGGTTTGTATTCATATACCGTAAAAAACTCATTAGTGGCGAACGCGGGTGATGATGGGATTTCGTTTGCGACAAGCAATATCGGAGAAGTCCTGACCAATTTCTATAATGCTGAAAACCCGTCATGCGCTATCCCGATTAGTGGTGCTTCCTTACCAAAGCAATCTGGCTCAAGTGTTAGTTTCGTATTTTTGACGAACTCCGAGTATCCGCTAAATCTTCCGACGATTGCGCCGGGAATAGCCCTCAATCAAGGGATTGGCTTTCAAAGGATTGGCTTTTCTTCTGGCTTGGGGGAAATGGGGGCTGCTACGATAAGCGCGACACCCACACCTTCCTCTGCTCCAGGTGAGTGTCCTGGCGTGGTTCAGTTGACCGTTCAGTTTGACGTAATCTCTCAGGCGGTTAATTTTTATAATTCGATAAAGGCTCCAGCGGCGGTGTCCGATGCCGTCAACCAAACGAACAGGATGTATGTAATTAAGGGTAAACTGGATCGAATGCCGAATGTGCTCATCCAAAAAAATTCCGTCTTCGATGGCTTTTCGAGGGGTATTTTTTTCGCTGGGGTTTATTCTCCCGTGATCGACTCAAATTTAATTACCCGTACTGTAGGGCCCGGTATTTTAGGTCAAAAAGAGTTTCGGCCCGGATCCTGGATTTTACCGAACGTCACTTCGGTGAGCATTACGAATAATGTCCTTTCGAATATTTTTAGTATCGGAAACTACGGCCAAAACGGAGAGAAAGTTGGGGCGATTCAAATCGACAATGTCAATGCAGGAGCTTCCACTGCTCAGTCGTCCCCGAACAGCATTTCTCTCATTTCTGGTAATAACATTGATTATAAGCAGGGTTATTTATTAAGTTTACCGATAGATGATGCCAACTCGATAAGTGTGATTTCAGAAAGTCGTTCAAACTATGGATTCCGAGATGGTGGCAGGTGGACCAGCGCCCAACCTGCCGAGACTACAAATGTTCATGATAACTATTGTGATGTTCTGAATCTAGCTACCGCTTCTGTGGGTGGTTCGTTGGCCCCTTTGTGTGCTCAAGAAAACAACGTATTAGACTATTTATTGAAATGATACGCATTCTTAAAGAAATGATGTGGGTCTACCCAATTTTGTATATGATTGAGTAATATGACAATTTTGAAAATAAAATATTTTCTCTTTTCTGTTTTATTGTTGAATGCGATTACCCCGTTAACACAAGCAAGTTCCGCCAGCCTTAATATTTCGACCGATTTGGCTCGTCTTGGAATTTATAAGAAAAACGTAAGGGGAGCGCCTGCAGAGGCAAGTTTTGCTGGATTTGCGATTTCAGCGGCGGTCAGTTATGCGAGTAAGCACCACATCCCAGTGGTTCTTTTCCCTAAAGGCAATTATTATTTCGATTCAGATCATGGAAAAGACTTAAATGGAGTAGTCACTCATATTCCAGCACACCTGTTTATGAATGGTGTAACTCAAGTTTCAATTGAAGGAAGCGGCTCTCAGCTCCATTTTTCCGATCGGACGGCAGCAGGCTGGATCATCAACAACTCTTCTCATGTTACGTTAAGTGATTTTTCAATTGATTACGATTTAGATCTTCCCTACACCAGTGCGCGGATTGATGCCTCCCACGTCACTATGGCATCCAATGGAAAACTGCAGCTAGATCTAATCTTGGGAACCGTTTACGGGCGCCCCGTTCGAGATCTCAAAACAGACGCCAATTCTGTATTAAGAGTTTTTATTTTAAGAAAAAACCCAAGTACGGGGGGGTTCACGAGCATCACTGCACGTCTGAGTCCGAGTCAGTCCATGGTAGATGCGCATGGAGTTCTCCATCTTCTCTTTTTAGACGCAGACCCTTCGGCGCGTTCGATTAAAACAGGTGACCTGCTCAGTCTTTCAGAAAGAAGAAATGGTGCTAATGCTCTTTCGTTTGTAAACCGTCCGCCTGCCCCATATGGTGAGGGAAACGCGGCGCACGCCATTAATATTTTCTCATCGCCAGCAATTGGTCTGGGAGTATTATGGCAAAAGGGCTGCACTTTCGACAATATACGGATTAAGCCGAATGATCAGCGTTTCGCAGCGCTCGCTCAACTCATCTCAAGCAATGCAGATGGAATCAACCTCACTAATGGGGGCGAGGGTAACTCGGTTACTCATTCCTCAGTTGAGATGACTGGTGATGATGGAATATCGTTTTCCACCGGGCTTTATGGAAAGGTAACGAGTGTGGATAGCTCAAAAAATTCCATGGTGATCACTTCGAAGAATGGAGTTTCTCTTAATCAGGTATTTGCGTTTGAGGATAGTAACAGTCTAAAAAATTATGGTGAAGCAAAAGTGATTGCCGTGAATCCTGGACGTGAAAGTGATTCCTACATTTCATTTATTTCGGATGGCGACATGCAGCGCCTACGAAAAAATGGGCTCATGGAGACCGGACAGGTTTTTATGAAGCAACTTGAGCGTTCTCCGGGCACCAGGATTGAAGGAAATATGATCTCTAATGGTTTTGCGCGTGGGATTTATTTTGCAGGAGTGGATTCACCGCAAATTATAGATAATAAGATATTCGGTTCTACTGGGCCCGGCATTCTGGGGCAACGTGCAAATGAAGCATCAGGCGCGATATTGCCTGAAGTGACCAATGCAATAGTTGAAAATAATTTTTTGGTTCAAATCTTTTCAAATGGCGTTTACGGCGCCTGCGGTGCAATCACTTTTGGAATCTCGAATGACGGGCGTACAGGTGTGGATGGGGTAAATACTATTTCATCGCTAAAAGGGAACTCTATTGATTTTCTTTCTTTGGGTGGTCTTCATACCGAAGTTTTGCTCTCTCACTCTACTTTGTTGAAGCAATAGTGCAATTGACCAGAAGAAGAGCGAAATTATTCTCGTTTATTATTGGCCATGCGAACAACGAAATGAGTTCAATCCATGATCATTGTTACTTATATCTTATTTAATTAATAAATAATGCGTGTTAAGCTGCGCCCATGAGTTTTACCGTTTTACGATACGCCTTCATCGTGTGGCTTGGAATTTGTTCTCTTGTTGCTCCTCTTTATGCTCAACAAGTTCAGGCCAATGGAGCTTGCAATCTTGCAATTCAAAAATACAGCGAAGAGCGAAACCGTAAAGCCATTTATAAGGAACGATTCATTGTGCCCTTGGTTCCGCTTGAGGAGATTTCTAAATCGGCGGCGAATGTCCACGACATGATGTTAGCCTGGACCGAAGGTGAAGGAGTCCGGCAAGCGCTATTTAAGTCTGCGGGGATTTACGAGTTTTATCAAGAAGCACCCTGGGTAGCAGATCATCCAAGGACAGTCCGGCTATTGAAATCCTATCGGGATAAATTCAAGACAGCTGAAGTGCTAGTGGGATCAGTGAGAGACTCAATGGACTTTATTAAGAAAGCTAAAAAGCTTCGCCATTATAAGAGGCGAGCCATTGCGATTTTAGAGCAAGATCTACTTAAAAAACAAATCGACCTTCAGCGTTTAATTACGGACAATGGTTGGTTCGATGCCACTCAGGCAGACGCGCCACTGTTATCACAACTCATTAAAGATATTGAAAAGTTTGAAATTCCTACCCAAGAAGACGATGCGACTTATATTAAAAAGCGAATAGAGGCGCATTTAAAGGAAATTACTGATGCAAATTTAGACATGCATGACTTGGCAAATGGCGAACACAAGTTGAGACGTCTCCTTCGCTGGCTTTCTATTTATCAAGTGATCTTTAGGGGTAAGATTGCAATGGTCCCTGATGTGGTTATTCCTGATCGATTAAAACCATTTCAAGACATTAATGACGATTCTAAAAAGTATTTAGTGTTTGAACAGACAGTATTGCCTTTAAAACACGTGGTTGAAATTAAACAATCTACTAATTATGCTCTTGCATATTTTGTCTATCATTTGGGCAAGGTAAAGGACGGCGCTCAGTTTTTTGATGCGATGTTAGATGCCCAAGATCGCTCGGGGGCATTTACCAACAAACAAAAATCGAGAAGTTTCTTGGTGCAATACTTTAGAACCCTGGGACTCCCGACGAGTTTTTTTAGGGAAGCAAAAAAACTCGATGAACAACTGCAAAAGAGTGAGTTGCTGACGAAGTTTTTTAATTAATAAATTTTGATTAAATAAGGGAGCCTTGATCTCGAACGCTCATCCATAAGTATTCGAAACCAAGGCAACTCAAATCCATTTGAGTACAGCTATTCACTCGTCCTGAGCGAATTTATTTAACTCTGTGCCTTCCTGGCACAGGAACTTCAGAGACATTGTTTCGGACATTGATGTTTGCAGTTAATGATCGACTGCTGTGGCTGACTGGTTGACTAGTTCGTCCGTAATCTTAAAAACTTTGCTCATCCTGAGCGTTAGTTCAGGTGTAAGTGATTTACACCGTCATCACGATTGGAGGGTCATGCGATTCTAAGATTGATTTTAGAACCCATGCTTTTTGATTCACGCCCATCCGCAGAGCGGGTTTCCTGCATTTCCTCGTGTTCTTTACATGAAAGACACAGGGTTGCAGTTGGGCGTACTTCAAGGCGGGTAAGGTCGATGTCTTCTTCACAACTGTCGCAGACACCGAACGTTCCCGCTTGAATTCTTTCGAGTGATTGATCGATCTTCTTGATCAGAAGCGCTTCGCGGTTACGAAGGCGTACGCGCATGCTTTGTTCAAGCTCTACGCTTGATAAATCAAGTTCATCAGACATCTCATCACTGTTCATTGAAAAATTTTCGTTAATAAATTGATTGGAGTAAAGTAAGCCCTTTTTTTGGACTTCGAAAAGTGCTTGGAATTTTTTTAGTTGTTCTTGCTTCATGACTTGTTACTCCTTTTTACTTTCATCGTTTTGACTCAATCCTTAAGTCCAAAAATTCATCCGTGTTTTGTGCCGCATCCATCTTGGTTGCCTCACAGTCATAGGTATTGCGAGAGTTGTGCCAAGATTTTGTTAAAAAAAACGATCACTTTTTGACATCTAAACATTTGAAATGATGCTGTTTTGGGTATGACACGGTGATTACATAGTTGTGATTTAAAAATATAGTGCCAGTTTGCACCGGTGGGAAAAAGACCTTTTACTAAAAAAAGTGATCATTTGCTCATAAAATCAACTATATACGAGATGAGCCCCTTAGACTTGGCTTGTCAACGAGGCAAGAGCTGGAAATTCTAGCGATTTTAGTGTATGCTCGTCAGTTCTATGGCACGTTCGAACAAACCTCAGATTACTTTAGATACGATTTTCTTTGTTACCCCAGAGCAAAAGCTCCTGCGTTTTCTTATGACAGAACCCACGACGGCGTTTACGCCACGAGTTCTTTCTTCGAAACTAAAAGGTGTGCGCGGATTGGGTGGAGTAGATGGAATCACCAAGATATTAAAATCACTTCAAGAGTTAGGCTTGGTCATCTTCTTAAATAATAATCGTGAAGTGTGTTTACAGAATGATCACCCAGCAATTCAACTCATGAAAACCTTTTGCGCCATTTCTGATTTAGAAGGCTTGAAGCAAATGATTGAGCCGATGTCTTCAAAGGGTATTCTTTTTGGAAGCCGTGCAAGCGGGAAGTCCCGTTCTGACAGCAATTATAACCTTTTAGTGGTGTCGGAGACACCGGAAGAAATTAAGAAAATTACTTCACGTCATCCATTAGGAAAAAAACTTGAACCGATGGTTTTCACGCCAGACGAGTTCACCAGTTCTGAAAGTAAGAATAAGGATCTCTCAAAACAAATTGACCTGGGAATTACCCTTTGGGGTTCTTCGTGGTAAAGGCTCTCTTTTTCTTTCTGACTATCGTCGCAGTGATTGTGGGCGACCAGTGGGCAAAGCTAGTTGTTTTAAATCATTTTGATTACGGTGAATCTCTTCTCATGATTCGTGATTTTTTTAGTCTTACTTATGTCAGAAATACCGGTGCGGCCTTTGGCTTTATGGCCAGCGCCAACCCCAGTTTTCGCGTGCCCTTCTTTTTAATTGTTCCGATTATAGCAATGGTGGTTTTGGGGTTTTTGTACCGCGACCTTCCCAAAAACGCTAAATGGCGATCCATGGCACTCGGTTTGGTTTCGGGTGGAGCGATTGGAAATTTGATTGATCGGGTGCGCCTTGGATATGTAGTCGATTTTCTCGATTTTCATTACAAAAGCGTTTATTACTTTCCTGCATTTAATGTGGCTGATTTTGCAATTTGTGTTGGCGTTGGTATTCTCTTGTTGTCTACTATAAGCAAGAGAGACGAAGCGAATGCACCCAATATTGCTTGAATTGAACTTAGGTTTCATTAAAATCCCCCTTCATACTTACGGATTTTTTATCGCGGTGGGTTTTTTATCCGCCATTGCGCTCGTCCGAAATCTCGCCACTAAAAGAAATATAGATCCTGACCTTGCCTCAGACTTGGGCTTTTGGCTCTTGATGGTGGGATTTGTGGGAGCCCGCATCCTATTTATCATCACGCGCCTTGATTACTTCTTAGAGAATCCTGTCGAAATGTTCAAAGTATGGGAAGGTGGACTGGTCTTTTTTGGTGGGCTTTTAGCTGCTACGGCTTACGCTCTCTTTTGGCTCAAAAAGCATAAAATATCCGCATGGATGATGAGCGACGTTCTGACTCCCCCAGTAGTGCTTGCTCACGCGTTCGGTCGCTTGGGTTGCTTGGGCGCCGGTTGTTGTTATGGTAGGCCCACCGACATGCCCTGGGGAGTGACGCTTCACTCGGAACTGGTGGATGCTGAATTTAGAGGAATCCCGCTTCACCCCACTCAAGCCTATGAGGCGCTATCGCTGTTCATCCTTTTTTTTGGAATGATGTATATTTTTAAGCACAAGCGTTTTGACGGTCAAGTGGGCCTCACTTATTTTATGCTCTATCCAATAATTAGGAGCATCATTGAAATCTATCGGGGTGACTCCATTCGAGGATTTATAATTGAAGGGGTGCTCTCGACGAGCCAATTTATTTCCATTCTCACTTTTCTTGGCGCATTTTGGGTTTTGAACCAGAGACGAATAAAAAAGAATGAGTTTAAAGCAGATATTTTGTAGGTCGGGTTATGGCATTTTTCTTTTTTGTTCATTGCTCCTCTGGAGTCATGTTCAGGCACAAACACAAACAAAAATAGTGACTCTGTCCCCCGTGGTTGCGGAGTGGGTAAGTGAAATCCTTGGAAAAGAAGAAGCTGAAAAGGAAATGGTAGGGGTGAGTGAGTACTCCAATTACCCGCAGTACCTTGAAAGGGTACCAACCGTGGGCCCTTATCCACAAATTCAAGAAGAAAAAGTACTGAGGTTAAAACCCACGCTCGTGATCGCATCCAGCGAATACAATCGGGTGGAGCAAATTGAAAAATTAAAAAAACTGAAATTGAATATCGTGATTTTACCCAAAGAAAAATTTAACGAGATGGAACCGTGGATTAAGCTACTGGGGGATGCGCTCCATCAGCCTGAAAAGGCTAAAGTGGCTATCGAGAAATGGAAAAATGGAATTAGAATCATCGACACCAAGATGAGCATGGCTAAAATTCAAAACAAAAGAGCGTTCATTCAGGTACAGGATAACCCCATTATCGCTGTGGGGGGCGATGGTTTTCTCAACGACGCTTTTGAGAAAATTGGCTATCAAAATATCTATAAGGATTTGAAGCAAGCCTATCCAAAAATTTCACGGGAATCAGTATTGAAGGAAAATCCAGATTATATTTTCATCCTTGATTTAGTTCAGAAAGAAGATGAGTTTAAGAAATCAAAACAAAAGTGGGAAAACTATAAGGAGCTTCAAGCTGTACAGAACGGAGCAATTAAAATGATCTCTGGGGATGACTTCGCTCGCTGTACGCTGAGGCTCTTGAAGGCATTACAACAAATCATATGATATCTATTAAACGAATCTATATTTATTCGGCTGTTTTCTTGCTCGTGGCAGTTCTGCTGTCGCTTTTTTTAAGATTAGATTTCTCGAATGCTTCTTTGATCCTAAAAGAGCTTCGGTTTCCAAGATTGATTGCTGCACTTGCAGTGGGAGGGGCCCTTGCGGTTTCTGGTGTAGTCATGCAAACGGTTTTATCAAATCCACTTGCAGAGCCCTATACGTTAGGGATTGCATCGGGTGCGGCTCTAGGGGCCGCGATATCGACTACTGTTGGTCTTAAGCTAAGTTTTTTTGGTTTAAACGGTGGCGCTGTCATTGGTTCATTTTTAATTTTGATGCTTCTCCTGAAACTCGTCATGAGAAGCTCTCGCCAGAACGATTCTATGATTTTGCTTGGAGTGATGTTGAGCCTCACTTGTGCAAGCCTACTCGCTGTTTGGATGGCACTAGCGGATCCCCTCGGCGTTCAGTCTATAACCTTTTGGTTATTGGGGGATCTTTCAAGAGTGGAGTTAAAAGCTGCCATCGCACTTCTCATTTTAACTTTAGTCGTGAGCGCTTATTTTTGGGTATTCTCAAAAAAATTAGATGCATTTATTTTTGGCGAAAATCTTGTCGAATCGTTTGGGGTTTCTTATGAGCAAACTCAAAAGATAGCTATATTGTTTGTATCGATCTTGGTTGGGTTTTGTGTAAGTGCAGCGGGAATGATCGGTTTTATCGGTTTGATCGTGCCTCATCTGGCCAGACGTGTTCTCAGAACCTCGAAGCATTTTCATTTGATCCCTTTGTCACTCATGGGTGGAGCAGCTGTCTTGACCTTGAGTGACGCTTTGGCTCGGTCAATCAGTGAACCACACGAATTGCCAGTCGGTGCAGTAACTGCTCTCGTGGGAGCTCCGTTATTCATCTTTATCTTTATGAAGCAGAAAAAAGGAGGAGCTCTCTCATGACCTTGCCAATGAAGAGCACGGGCGACCTTTCTCTGAGAAAATTTTCTGTTCAAACGGAAGAAGACCTTGTCCTTCTTGCTGAAACCTCCTTTGAGATTCCATTTGCATGTGTGGTGGGAATCTACGGCCCGAACGGATCGGGGAAAACGTCTCTGCTGAGAAGCATATCTGCGCTCAATCTCGACAAGAAAATTGCGGGCGAGTTTTGGATCGGTAATCAGATGATCCATGAAAATTTAAGTGCACGGGATCGGATTAAGCACATTTTGTATTTGGGTAGTGACTTCCATTCCCCCTTTGATTTGACCGTGAGAGAATTGCTTGAAATGGGCGCGACGGTACATTCTTCGGAATTATGGCCGGTAGTTTCAAGTAAAGATCGCGCTCAAATCAGTGAAGTAATTGAACTCATGAGCTTGGTTGAGTTTCTTCCGCGCTCATTTAGCACCCTGAGCGACGGCGAGAAACAACTCGTAATGTTTGCTCGTTGTTTAATTCAAGCACCCCAAGTGATGGTGCTGGATGAATCATTTTCAAAACTCGATCTCGACAAGCTAATGTTGGTCTCAAGAATGATGAAGAAATGGGCTTCACGGGGCATGACCTTTCTCATTTCTTCCCATGATCTTAATTTCCTATCAGAAAGTTCCGATTTGATCCTCTTGATGAAAAAATCGAAAATGTTGTGTATGGGGCCAGTGGCCGACGTTTTAACGCACCAACATATCCTAGAGCTTTACCCCGAGCTCGTCGTTCAAATTGTAAAAAGCCCTGAAAGCGGGAAGAATAAGATCCTGTATTAAAAAGGTCGTCCCCATCTTTATGTTGAGATCTGCGT
>CAIMWN010000231.1 GCA_903845155.1 Oligoflexia bacterium | reverse complement strand
GTGATTAATCTAGAGTAATACAATTGGTCATTGCTTAATGAATCGCTGCAATGAGTAAAGAAAGTTTTAATGAAAATAAAATATCATTATTTACACTCCATCATAACGACTTTAGCCATTTCGTTTTCATTTGCATGCGCAACCAGCAATGACTACCGTTATGTACCTGTAACTAGCCCCACTGCAGATCGACATCGTGGCGAGGAAAATTATAAAGAACCGCCGGGGAAAGTAACGGGGAATGTGAGAGTCTTGTCACTCGGAATGGTCGAGATTAAGAAAAAGGATGACCCCGAAACCTTTCGGGCAATTCACATCAGAATGGTGATTTCTGTCCTCAGTAATTCACCAATGTGGAGTTTTGAAGCGTCCGAGCAGCAAATCTCTTTTCCGAATGAAATTGCTTCACAGGCAATCATAATTAATTCAGATGCAAACAGTCTTCCGCACATGGAAATTCGCCCAAAAGAACTAAAAACGATTGATCTCTATTTTCGTTTACCTGTTTCTGAAACTTCAGAAAAAACCTTGCCGGCCTTTGATTTTCATTGGCAGCTCCACGCCGGAAGTGTGTTAGTGAGGGAAAGCACTTCTTTCGAACGCATTGCTACTCCGAGGCATTATCTAAGAGAAGTTTATCCCTATGAACCCTATCCTTACGACGTGGGATGGGGGCCCTACTGGTGGCCAGCTCCGAGACCCTTGATCAGAGTCAGGGTCAGGTAACTTCTTCTTTTGCTATAGATTTATATTGATTCCCATTTCAAAAATGCCGACCTTTGGTGATTTGAATACTGCGCGATAAGAAAAATAGAGCCCATCTAAGAACCGTGCTTGCTCCGCAAAATGGTACAAAAAGGCTGGTCCTAGGTCGAAATTAGTTCCATTGCCTCCCGTCCAACTCTGTATACCCGCAAATAGCCTCACTTCCCATTTTGGATTGAAATGAAATGCACCATAAAGATCAAATTCGTTCGCAAGAAAACTGGAGCCACCCTTGTTACTGAAGAAAATGGCTGCTAAATCAAAGCCGACACCAAAAAAATTCTCGCGCTGCTCTGGGTGAAACCTTAGCTCGGGTTGATAGCGGGCAAGAAAACCAGTTCTACTCCCACCGCCCTGGGGTTCTAATGCAATTCCCAACTGAAACGCGCCCCAATTAAATTGATTTTGAGACGGTGTCGTAGATGCCTCAATTACTCGCACAGGTTCTGGTAAGGGAGGGCTCGCGGGAGCAACAGGTATGGCGGTAAGATGTTCATCTGGTGTAGGGGCCGGCGTTGGGGCCGTAATAGCAGGGATGGGAGTCGTGACGACATCTGAAATACTGCTTGCTTCAGCGGGCGAAGGGCTCGGAGAAGGAGTTACTGGAGTCTCACTATACGGTTGTATGTCCTCAGCCCGTGCAGAAAATGAAACTAGCGTATTCATGATGAATAGAAAAAAGATAAAAGTGAGACCTAGTTTGCCAGTGATTAAATTTTTCATATAGAATTAAAGATTAATCGATTGGCAACGCTATTTAAAGATTTATCACGGGCCGCACGAGTCTATTACCGTTTTATTATGTCATAAATTTGACTTGATCTTTAAAGTCCGTTGCCAACGAGACCCCAGCAAGAATAATGATCTCCTTTAACAATGCAAGTACTCAAGCCCTTCGCATAGACCTCCTGGGCTTTTGAAACCAGGGGAACAGCAGTCGGAGTGGTAATGATGCTTTTCTTAGCATCCTTGCTGAGTGGATTCACTTGTTTTTTTGAATTATCGCCAAAACAATATAAATGGCCATCAGTATTCACACAAGTATGAGAATCACCGAGGGCGACACCGATCGGGATTTCACTGAGCGGAAGTTCTATTTTTTTAGGAGTCGGAAATGACATATTCTCAATTGGAGATCCAAGTTGGCCAAAGCGGTTATCACCAAAACAATAAAGTTCATTATCTCTTCCATTACTAAGAATCACACAAGTATGGTCTGCGCCGATTGTAAAATGAAGCACACTAAAATCCTTTTTCCTTTTCGTGAACTTTACTGGAGCAAAATCGTTTCGATTGGTTACAGTTCCATCTCCCAGTTGCCCTCGGTCATTGCTCCCCGCACACCACAACTCGGAATTGACAATCGCACAAACGTGGGCAGCGCCCAACTGCACTTCGGTGGTCTTTTCGGGAAAATGAAAAGAGCCTAATTCTGAATATTCATTTTTCCCAAAACATTTTGGACGAGATAACCTATCTTTAAAAAGAATACAAAAACCTATTGCAGATGACACTAAATGATCAATTGCTAGCTCACTCTTAAAAAATGGAACTTGGGTGAGTGATGTAAAAGACCCTATTCGGCCTGAACACCAAACTTCTTTTTCGCTATAAAAGCAACTGAAACTATGTCCAGCAATTCCACTCTGAAGATTCTCAGGAATCGGAATGACTATTCGAGCTTTCGTTGCAGAAATGTGATTTCCCGTTCCGAGTTGTCCATCATGATTTATTCCCCAACAAGTAACGGCATGTTCATAAATATTGCAAATATGGTAGTCCCCCACAATTAAGTGATTAGATCTAAGTGTATCGAAGATTTCAGCATGAGCGGTCTGCATCAAAAACAAAACAGAGAACACGGCAACTGTCCGAGGCAGGAAAATAACACCTACAAGTAATAATGAAAGAAGTGTACACCACTGCGCGATTAATTCAATTTTAGACAAAGTGAAATGGAACGATATCTGGCCAGCGCCCCAAACACTCATCATATGTGGAGATGCCTCGTATACAGCTATTTCTTTTCCGTCGTGATCACTTGCTTTCCAGTTTGGAAAATAACTTTCCTTGACTAAAACCCAACCGGGGTTTTGAGTGTGCGTATCAATTGAGAATTGGCCCTTCTCAACGGAACTTGCCGTAATCGCTCCGATGTTCCCATTCTTTTTTTGTACAAATAACGAAGGAGCCCGTATCAATATTTCATCGACGGGTTTCTCCTCCATCCACCAATCGTAAACTTCACTATTCCAATTTGAGTCGACAAAACGTGTTTTTTTGATCCATTCCGCAAGGGGTGAGTGCAGTAAATATGCTGAAAATAATTCATAACTCATCTCCCCTCCATGAATTGCCTCGACTGAAATATTTTCGCTCATATTCGTGAAATGTAACTGGTTTTTAATTGCCTGATTAAGTGGTTCGCGGCTGACAATCCCACTCACGCCTAAAGCACTTAAATGTTTAATCGCAAGTCGAGGCGAATAAGTCATGGGCTCTACTCCCCATACCATTGGTCTTGAAAATAATTCATTTTCTAGTCCCATGTAAAACCTCGAGTGTTTTGAAGATTCGGCGAAAAGGCCATTAAGCGTTTGTATGCCTTCGAGTTGCATCGAATCGGAAAGCTGATGCGGGGCAACTGTGGTAAGTAGAGACGAAGCTCCTTGGTAAACCAAGACCCGTGAATCGGGTGGAAATCGAAACCCAAGATTGTAATCAGTAGTAACCGAGTCAACACAGAAAAAAGCGCAAACGGGTGTAACTAAAATAAATGCGACCAAAATTGAAATAAACTCAATTTTCCTAGAAATCCTGTCGGTGATGGCAGCGCCAAGAAAAAAGAGAACAAAATATTGGAAACGGTACAAATGAATAGGAAAACCATGCTGTAAATCGAAATGAGTGAAGCGATATAAGAATTCGCAAACCAATCCAAATCCACAAATTCCGAGCGCCATCAACATCGGCCTATTATAGCTAATTTTCTTCTTTCCCTGTAAGAAGAGAAGGACAGCTATTAATATCAAAAAAACTATCCCTGCTCCCACGGAAACAGTGTCATTTCCAATTAAATTGCCGACGGAAAGGAAATTAATTCCAAGTCCCCTCCCATAACTTGAATAGAGCAGATAGGGCACAATCCATGCTGACGCCATAGTGAATGCAAATGCCCCGATGAGACCGAATCGAATCATCAATAACTTAATGTATCCTAAGTTTTGATTCTCCGGTCTATTCTTCTGAAGATATGAAATGAGGAAATCAAAAAACAGAACCAACAGTCCCACAAAACCAACGATCGCATGAGACAAAATAGTTAGACCAAGCAAAAGCCCACATTTGACGTCATCTTTTTTACTCGGATTTGGTTTCCAAAGCGCTGAGAGGAAAAAATAGAAGAAAACCATTGCCCAGTTTTCATTCACTAACCCGATACGGAATGCACCAAATAAATCACCACCCATTGGATTTTTGGGCACAAAGTAAATGAGCATGGAGAAGAGAGTAGCGAAATTTGCTTTTTCCAAATCTTTTGGATACAGCGTCTTAAATACCGAAAAAATGGAGATGGGCATGATGAGTGTAGAGAGCGCTACTCCGCATTTAAATGTCTCTTCAAGAGGAAAGGCTTTAGCTAGCCCACCGATAGTCCAATGGAAAAGCGAAGGGTATAAATAGCCCTGAGGATATCCTGCAAACTGTTGGGTATTCCAACCTACGAAATAGGGGAAGATCGTATCCCTAAAATTTCGAGACGCGAAAAGATGGCCGAGCATATCCCACTGCGCTAAATTTGACCTGAAAAATTGTAACAACACCCAGCATAGCGGGAGGTAGATGCATAAAAATATACTTTTTCTCACGTCTTTTATTAAAGCATATTATTGCTAATACTAAAAAGAAGAAGTCACGCTATTCCATCGATCATGCGTTCATAGAAGTACTTACGGTGTGGTAATTTGACGCAAGTAAATGTAGGATACTCCGGATGTCGAAGTTCCGCCCGCCAAAGATCCATCCGTCGTGCCAAAAGAGGCATAGCGGCCGTCCCCACTAATGGAACAACTATCAGCGGAAGCAATGATTCCTGAAGTTGATTTAGAAATAACTTCAATGGCACCTGTTTTAATGTCTTTCACATAGGCAGCCATTCCTGTAAAGCTTGACGGAATCAATGAATTCGGAGTGTTTGAAGTAAAACACACAAAGCGTCCGTCATTAGAAATCGCCTGAACCGAATTTTCATATCCCATACCTGTTAATGCGTTTCCAGAAGAATCAACGCTGACCAGACTCACTACCCCCGTATTTAGATTTTTTGCAACAATACTCCACCCTGATCCAATTCCAGAGGGAAACAAATTGGGCGACGTAGTTTCAAAGGCAACAACACTTCCATCTTGATTGATCACCGAATTGTAAACGGCCCCATTTGAATAATCACCATTCGAAGTAATCGACGCAACAGTTCTTGTGTTCGTAGTCATATCGGCCACCACCAATTGATGGCCAGTCCCTGTGCTTATCTGAGAAGCATCATTCACTACATAAGAAATACGATTACCATTCGCGGACATCGAATATAAACCCGAGGCTGCAAAGAAAAGCGAAGTGGGGGTTACCCCATCTGCCGCTGAGGATACCAGTTGAAGCGCGTTCGTATTCATATTCTTCCGATAGATCAAAGGATTATTTCCATCAGTGGCACCATATATGACATAGCTTCCATCAGATGAAATATTTTGCTTCGACTGGCCCAATCCTAGTACATTATAACCGCTCACGAAGTTTGAATTCACCAGCGTATTTACTCCGGTATTCAAATTTCTAAGAACAATAGAATTACTTTGTCCACTCACAACTCCAGGTGCAGCCAGGCTGTCCCATGTGCGGAAAGCCGCAAAATTACCGTTTTGTGCTAATGAACAAAAACTCCATGTACTCTGGTCACCAATTGCCCCTCCGGTGGTATTCATTGAAACAAGTGATGTTTGATTCGTGTTAAATTTTTTAAAATAAGTATTAGCACCAGTTGCGGTAAAATTCGCTAATGGATCATTAGTTAAAGCATTCAAACTAGTGAATGCCATTGAGCTTGCATCTTCCGAAAGGAGGGGTGTTGTGACTCCGCTCTCGCCAAAATCACCTATTCCGCTTGCGCTTACATTAAATACCGGCGGAAGTGAGGGGTATTGAATTAAACTCTGTGATGTGGCGCTTGAAGGAGCAGTACTTGCTGACAATGGATTCTTGGTACACGCCGACAGCGAAAGAAAAAGAGTGAGTGCACTCAAACTCATTACTGTATTTATCAAAATTGTCTTCATGTTAATCCCCCTGTTTGAATCAAGTCATTTGTATCGACTCAACTCACTACAAGTATATTATCGACGTTTTGACGCAATAAGTGAAGAAAATTGAACGGTTTCTAGCGACCGATTTATGTGATTCGCGCGCGATTCTGTCTCTTTAATTCGCACACGATTATGTCCCTGCCCACCAAGTCATGGATTGAATTAATTAAATACACTCGGTAGACCTAAGCTGCGTATCGGTTGCTATAGCATTTTATTAATGCT
>CAIMWN010000230.1 GCA_903845155.1 Oligoflexia bacterium | reverse complement strand
CGCCAACACCCACTTCTTTCACTTCTTTGGCCCATGGCGTGAGATTCAATTCCTAACATCAACGAAAAAAGTGTAATGATGAACAAATTCATACTGACTCTCCATTTTAACTTAAGCGGTTTCTTCAGAAGAACCGTAGCATCAATGCATTTGTTTGTATAGAATTTTCTATACAAACAGCGTGGGTTACTCTAGACTGAAATGAGTGAATAACGCGCAACAAAACTCTTATAAGATTAGGCATGTGGTCAACCTGACTGGGGTATCTGAATTTGTACTCAGGGCGTGGGAGAATCGTTATCACGCCTTTGATCCCGTGAGGACCAGTACCGGAAGACGGCTTTATTCTAAGAATGATGTGATGAAAGCGCGGCTTTTATTTGAACTTACCGAGCAAAACCATAAAATTAGTGAAATCGCATCGCTGACGCTGCAGCAACTGAAAGATCTATCTGGAAAAAATCTTCCGTCTGATGCTACTCCAACTGTGCGGGCACCAAATGGTGTTGCGGGACAAATCCTTGTGCTGGCTCACCACGAGAAATGGGATGAGCTTCAACTTCAAATGAGTAAGTTAAGAAAGAAGAAAAGCGCACATGAGTTCATCTACGAGATTATCCTCCCACTGCTGAGTGAAATCGGTAATCAGGTGGCGCAAAAAAAACTTTCAGTAGCGCAAGAGCACATATTGTCAGCGTTCATTAAAGAGCATCTCTATTTACTGAGAAAAGAGGGCCCAGCGGCGCGGAGTGATCTACGACTTGTGCTAGCGGGGCAAGAGGGGGATTTTCATGAATTGGGGTTATTGATTGCACTCGTGCTCGCGTCCCATTTTGGCATTAAGACATTATTCTTAGGGGCAAATGTGCCCAAACGAGAACTTTGTGAGACTTGCATTAAATTTAAAGCGACCCATTTACTTCTATCCTCTACATTGTCAAAAAAGGAAGGTGCGAAAGAAGAAATTTTAAGTACCGTTCAGTTCATTGATGAACATCTTCCACAAAAAACAACACTGTGGATTGTAGGGAGAAACACAAGCGGCTTAAATTTTGGACTCAAGAGGAATGATCAGATCGTGAAGTCCTTTAATGAATTTGAAACACTGATTAGAATGAAAAAAATATGAGAGTAGCGGTAGTAGGCTCTGGTATATCTGGATTAACATGCGCGTGGCATTTAGCGAAGCATCATGAAGTTCATGTGTTTGAAGCGAATGACTATGTAGGCGGGCACACCAATACTGTCGAGATTGAAACGCAGTCTGGAAAATATGCGATCGACACGGGGTTTATTGTATTTAATGATTGGACTTACCCAAATTTTATTCGTCTCATGACCGACCTTGGCGTTCAATGGAAGGATTCTTCCATGAGTTTTAGTGTCAAAGTTGAATCCAATGGGCTTGAGTATAACGGGACTAATTTAAATACTCTTTTTGCCCAGCGTAGAAATGTTTTTAATCCGCGATTTCACCGGATGATTAAAGACATTTTAAGATTTAACCAGGAATCCATTTCGGTGCTAGAAACGAATTCAAATCAGACCCTCGGGGAATATCTGCGTGTGAATGGCTATTCGGATCAGTTTAAGCAGTATTATATAGTGCCCATGGGAGCTGCAATCTGGTCTTCCTCATCAGACCAGATGGATCAATTCCCTATTCAGTATTTTGTACGCTTCTTTAAGAACCATGGAATGCTCTCGGTGAGCGATCGCCCAGTCTGGAAAGTAATTGAAGGTGGTTCATCCAGCTATTTGTCGCCAATGTGCAAACCGTTTCGAGAAAATATACATTTACAAAGTCCTGTTCAAGGCATTCGTCGGTCAAAAGACCATGTGACCTTATCTATTTCAAAAAAAGGAAGCTTATCTGAAGCTCATTTTGATGAAGTGATTTTAGCGAGTCACTCCAATCAATCCTTGCGTTTGCTCCAAGACGTGACTTTGGATGAACAGGATATTCTATCGCAGTTTCAATATCAAACTAATGAAACTACTCTTCACACCGACGAATCGGTACTTCCAAAGAACAAGCTCGCACGTGCAGCTTGGAATTACTATGTTCCTAAAGACCCACGCCATAGTGTGGCTGTCACTTATATTATGAACATTCTTCAGGGCATACAGGCGCCGGAAACTTTCTCAGTGTCATTGAATATGAACGATCTCATTGATCCGCGCAAAATATTGCGAAGTCTAAAATATGAGCACCCCATTTTCCATCAACAGGCGTTTCAAGCACAAGAGCGTTGGGGAGAAATTAGTGGTAAAAATAGGACCCATTTCTGTGGCGCGTATTGGGGTTATGGATTTCATGAGGACGGAGTGAAGAGTGGACTGCGTGTACTTAAGGATTTTCAGGTGAACCTATGAAAAGCGCACTTTTTGTTGGCACACTTAATCATCGAAGGTATTTTCCAAAAGCACATTCGTTTTCCTATCCCGTGCTGATGTTTTATTTAGATCTAAGCGAGATCAAAACGATATTTTCTATCCCTTTTTTATTTTCTGATCGAAGTCCGCGTCTGCTGGGGTTTAAACGTAGCGACTACATCCGTGGCAAGGAAAGTCTAAAAGATAGCATCAACGAGCTTATTTACCAAAAAACAGGCAGGTTGCATCAAGGCCCGATTAGAATGTTAACTCAAATCCGCTATTTCGGGTTTTGTTTCAACCCGGTGAGTTTTTACTATTGCTTTGATCAACAGGGAGAGCATCTGGAATTTATTGTAGCTGAGGTGACTAACACACCTTGGAACGAACGGAAGGCTTACGTGGTCGAATGTGAGCCAGGAGCCGATGTTCATCGAGTAGCGTTTAAGAAGGATTTCCACATCTCGCCATTTTTACCCATGGACCTCGAACATAGTTGGAGTTTTTCCGCTCCAAAGCCAGAAGATGTAAACTCGCATTTGTCAGTCTACATGCAAGACTG
>CAIMWN010000229.1 GCA_903845155.1 Oligoflexia bacterium | reverse complement strand
GCGCGTATTTTCCGTGGCGACATTTCACTTTTATACCGTTATTTCCAACAGCCTATTTAGTTTTTGAGTGGAGCGCGCAGCTGTTGAGCGGAGCCATGATTTTTCTTGGATGCAAACGGTATCTGGGCGTTCAAATTGCAAGCCTAATTACGATGATCGGCCTTACTCAACAGTTTTCAAATCATCGAGTACTCATCTTCATTCTTCTTTTCTATTTGCTCATTACTCGTACAAAAGAAGCGCTCGCATTTCGAATGATTCGTTATCAGCTATTCATTGTATATCTTTTTAGTGCGCTCAATAAAATCAATATGAAATTTCTGAGTGGTGAATCATTGGTAGCGCTTGGTCAGAACATCCATGGTGCGCTTTTACCCGACGCACTGGTGCGGTCAGTTCTTTCTCCTCCGTTTGCTGAACCGCTTTCGTGGTTGGTGGTCGGGGTGGAGGTGGCGATACCGTTGGTGCTCAGTCGTTTTCCAAAAGTTGGCTTGGGCCTAGTGATGAGTATGCATCTTGTATTCTCGTTCATGATGCCGGCTCTTTGGTCGTTTTCATTGACCATGACTGCGATGGCCGTCCTTTTTCTTGATGCCAAGGAATCAGCTGCTAGTTAAATAAATTAAAAGCATTGAGGTCTCAGTCTATTTCTGATTAATGAATCCAAATTTCGGTGTAAAATAGTCCGCTTTTGTGCTAAAACCTGACCATGTCACACCTCGTAAATGATGAAGCGTTAACATTTGATGATGTTCTCTTATTGCCAGGGTATTCTGAAGTGCTGCCATCTCAGACCAACACCAGAACCAAACTCACTTCTAAAATTAGTTTAAATACGCCACTCATCTCAGCTGCGATGGATACCGTCACTGAGCACCGAGCTGCAATTGCGATGGCACAAGAGGGTGGTATCGGGGTGATCCACAAAAACCTGACCATCTCAGAACAAGCGCTTGAGGTAGAGAAAGTTAAAAAGAGTGAATGGGGAATGATCTTAGACCCAGTTACGGTTGCTCCTGGCATTACTCTGGGCGAAGCCAAAGAGATCATGAAGTCGAATGGAATCTCCGGGCTTCCTGTTACTGATCCCTTGACGAAAAAATTAGTGGGGATCATCACCGGGCGCGATTTAATTTTTGAAGAAGACCTCACTGCACTTGTTTCTGATCGCATGACAAAGATGCCACTGGTGACTGCACTCATGGGCACTACGCTCGAACAATCGAGAAAAGTATTTCGTGATCACAAAGTTGAGAAACTTCCGGTGGTGGATGAGCAAGGAAGATTAAAAGGCCTAATCACTCTCAAAGATATTCAAAAACAAAGAGAGCATCCACAGGCTTCAAAAGATCAGTATGGTCGTTTACTAGTCGGAGCAGCAGTGGGCGTCGGTGAAGAGTCTATTGTGCGTGCCACGGCCTTGGTGGAAGCAGGAGTCGATGCTCTTTTTATTGATAGTGCTCACGGCCACTCCAAGGGAGTCATCGAGAGCGTGAGATTCATGAAAGAAAAATTTGGTGCCCGTGTTGAAATCATCGCAGGAAATGTCGCCACACCTGAAGGCGTGCTTGCGTTGATTGAGGCGGGAGCATCCGCGATCAAAATCGGGATTGGGCCAGGTTCCATTTGTACTACACGTGTAGTTGCAGGAATCGGTGTACCTCAATTGTTCGCAGTCATGGAATGCGCAAAAGCGGCTCGTTCAAAAGGGATTCCTATTATTGCCGATGGCGGAATTCAATTTTCAGGCGATATTGTAAAAGCACTCGCTGCAGGAGCAAGTGCGGTGATGATTGGTTCTCTCTTTGCTGGTACCGATGAATCACCAGGCGAAATGATTCACTATCAAGGCAGAACTTTTAAAGCCTACCGCGGAATGGGATCAATGGGTGCGATGGCGCAAGCCTATGGTTCAAAAGACCGTTATTTTCAATCAAACGTTAACGATGCTCAAAAGTTAGTACCAGAAGGTGTGGAAGGACAAGTTCCATATCGCGGGCCACTTTCATTCAATGTTCATCAATTGGTGGGTGGCTTGAAAGCAGGGATGGGATATGTGGGCGCAAAAGATTTGAACGAACTTTATGAAAAAGGGCGCTTTGTTCGCATTACGCAAAGTGGTTTAAAAGAAAGTCATCCGCACCACATCATGATTTCAAAAGAAGCCCCAAATTACCGGGATTCAATTTAATAAGGGATTTGAAATGAAACAAAGCAGAGTTCTTATTCTCGATTACGGTTCGCAATTTACTCAACTCATCGCCAGGCGCCTCCGCGAGCTTCAGGTTTATTCTTACGTTTTGCCTGGTGAAACTGAGCTTTCAAGAATTGAAGAGTTTAAACCCGATGCCATTATCCTTTCAGGTGGACCTTCATCCGTTTATGATGAGCATGCTCCGCAATTGCCGAAGGGCTTAATGGAATTCCAAGCCTCTCATCAATTGCCTTTACTGGGTGTGTGTTACGGCATGCAGCTCGTTGTGCAACATTTTGGTGGTACAATTTCACAAGCGCATCACCGGGAGTACGGTCGCATGGGGCTTAAGGTAAAGGGTGAGTCTAAGCTACTAGGGGATCTACTGAATGCTTCTGTGAGTAATTCTTTTGATGTGTGGATGAGCCACGGCGATGAAACGAAGCAAGTACCGCCCGGTTTTATGGTGAGTGCTTTAAGCGCAAGTGGTGCAACAGCAGCAATCGAGAATACCGATAAAAACATTTATGGTCTTCAATTCCATCCTGAAGTGACCCATTCGCAAAACGGGACAGAAATTCTGAAAACATTTTTATTTCAAATTGCAAAACTGAATCCGGATTGGACCGTTGGAAATTTAGAAGAAAATCTCATCGCTAAAATCCGTGAGCAGGTTCCTGAAGGAAGACATGTGATTTGTGCACTTTCGGGAGGTGTTGATTCAACAGTAGCGGCATGCCTCGTTCATCGTGCCATCGGTGATCGCCTTCATTGCTTTTTTGTGGACCACGGTTTGCTTCGTTATCAGGAACGCGAGCGGGTCATGAAATTATTTACCGAAGAGCTTCACCTTAAGGTGGAGTGTATCGATGCAAGCGTCCGTTTTTTAAGTAAACTTGCTGGTGTGTCTGATCCTGAAGTAAAACGTAAAATTATCGGCGGAGAGTTTATCGCTGTTTTTGAAGAAGCCGCAAAAATTATTGAATCCAGGCTCGGACAGCTGCCCGATTACTTGGTGCAAGGAACTTTGTATCCCGACGTGATTGAAAGTTCGCCAGCCCCCAGTGGTGATGGCTCAAGCCCTACGAAGAAACATTCCACCACGATTAAGTCTCACCATAATGTGGGTGGTTTGCCCAAGAATTTACGTTTTAAGTTGATTGAGCCCTTCCGTGATCTTTTTAAAGATGAAGTGCGTGCACTGGGATTAAAATTAGGTGTACCCAAGAATTTCGTTGAACGTCATCCGTTCCCAGGGCCGGGACTCGCGATTCGAGTACTCGGAGACGTGAAGCCTGAATATTTGGAAACATTGAAACTTGCAGACGAAATTTTTATTTCGGAAATTCGTGAAGCGGGTCTTTACAATAAAATATGGCAAGCGATGGCTATTTTTCTTCCGGTACGTACGGTGGGTGTGCAAGGCGACGGCCGTACACATGATCACGTGATTACTCTGAGAGCTGTCACTTCTGTGGATGGAATGACCGCTGATTGGTACCACTTTGATCATCAGTTCTTGGCAAAGGTAAGTGCACGTATCTGTAATGAAGTGCGCGGTGTGGGTCGAGTGGTCTATGATATTTCCTCTAAACCGCCCGCAACCATTGAGTGGGAATAATGAAAGAAACTAAATTCCAAAATCGTGGTATCAAAGCGCAAGCTCTGGTGGACCTGGTGAAAAACACAGCGCCCTTTTTATTCACGAGTGAAACGGACGCGCTCGTTTCAAAAAAACAATATCGTTATATCAAAGTGTTGCGAGACGCTGTGGCTTCTCCTGCGGGCATTGATTCCAATTTGATTGCTTACTTTGAGTTGGCAATCTGTAGTCATTTTGCAACGGTGGGAACATTTGTTCCCACAGATGTAGATCTTGCCATTCGTCAAAAGCTTTGGAAATTTGTGGATCACGAGGAAGATTTTGAAACGATGTGGAAGCTCGTCGAAGAGTTTCTAACTTGGGATGAATCTCCAGTTTCCCATCGGGTGATCCTCGGTGCAGGTAAGGGAAAACTGAGTGGTCATCAAGGTGAGTGGTATAGTATTGCAGTGGGTGCGTACGGAACCGCACATCGCTGTGTTCCTCATTTTCTGGGTGAGGTTCGCGAGGCTATTGAAGCGGAAGTGAAGTTCGAAGAAGAAACACTTGCAGCCCTCTTTTTGAGTTTTGAAAAAGACCCGACGCCGGTAACCATGAAGCCACTTTTAGCCGGTATTGCGGCAGTTGCCCATAATTTGGGTGATTTAGACCGAATGATTGAAGCTTGGGAAATTGAAGAGTCCGACATTTTAAAGCGTCGGGTGTTTAGAGTGGGGCACGAAGATGCCCGTACGCCGCGCGAAGTATTTACCAAAGCAGGAGTGATTTATCAGGCCATGCTAGCGAATGAAAATCACCGCCACTTTGCGCTTCGCGAGCCAAAACCACTCCGCCGATCGGGAAAGTTTTTATTAAATTACGGTCCTTTTTTAGACGAATGGGGCAAGAACTTAGTAAAAGAGGGTGTAAATACCGGCATATTCACTGAAGGCGATTTCAGAGATATTGTGGAAGCACTCATCAGTGGTTGGAAAAGATTAAATGGAGTATCGATTTATTTTTCACAAGGCTATGCACGCGCTCTCACCGGGATCATGAGTGCGCTGCCCCGCGGCCGTTCAGATTTAGAGGGGCTCCTGCCGCCAGCATTGCAAAAAGAAATATCAACAGGCGGACTACGGACACTGATGGGTGTGACGCAAACCCAATTTGAGACGCAGTGGATGCGCAAGTTGCAAGCAACACTCCGCTCCTAGCATTCTATTGGGGCGCCTTTCGCGCGTCCGGATTCATATCCCCATGAGAATGCTTAAAAAATACGAAGTTTGCTTGTCAACGCGTATCACGATCAGCGGTGAAAGGAGACAAATCTAAAATTTTAAGGGACGGCGATTAATGTTTTCCACTTTGAACATGTCTATCTTTGTGTTTTTTTTTGCTCATCCGCTCAGATTGGGGCGCCGATTCCATCGGGCCAGTCTCGTCGCCGCTCTGCTCGGGTTGAGCTTCACCCGACCGAGCGTAGCTTCCGCCTGACTTTGGAAGCGGGTTGTCTCCATATTGTTTTAAGCTACGGTGCGCCTGTTCATCACTTCCTTTTTCGCTACTCGCGTAACCTTGCCCAAGTTTAAATTTTTCATGAATGGGCTCGGTGGGCGGAACATTTATATTCCTTTTCATAATTCCTCCTTTTCGAACTTAGTCTACTCAGTAAGAAGCAAATGACGTGCCACTCAGTTAATCGTTCACGTCGTTGCATGGATTTTAAATATTGATGATCAGCCGCCATCCATAATCAAAGCCATTGGGTCAATATGTACAGGTTCGGGCGCTGGAGGAGGCGATTTTTTTACAGGAGCTTTAAGAAGTCCAAGTCTGCGACGTAAAGCTTTGCTTTCCTATTTCTCTTACCCGGCTTTCCTTTAAATGTATTTATACACAAGGCTTGATTAAAATTGGCGGAAATTTTATAAGTTCAAAAATGATTGAAAATAAATGAATGTAGTTGCGTCAACAAGAATTCGAAATATCTGCCCGCCCAAAAACCATTTATTTTCGCGCTCTTTTGGTTGCACCTTGTTTCACTTGTTTCTTCAGCCAATTCATTTCAGTAATCAAATCCTGAAGGTCTTGTTTTATCCAATAAAGTTGCTGACTGAGTTCCTTTTCAAGTCCCTGCCGTAGTTTTTCACGGTTTTGATCGCGCGTGCGGGAAGCCCAAAAACGGTAGACTGCTCCTTTTCTGACGTGATTTTTATGGTAATTCATTTCTCGGAATTCAAAATGAAGGGTGAGTACTACATCCATGACTTCACCCACCGACTCCAATAAATGCACTGGCACAAATCCGCCCCCTTCAATTCGCAGCAAAATAGTTTTCAGTCCCTCACGGTCTTTGCTTTGATAAGCTCGCTGTGCTTCATTCCATAGTTGCGACTCATCTTTACTCATTTCACTTCCACGATCCGGATGAAGGAGCCTCACGATTTTTCGATAAAGCACTTTATAATCTTCAATCGCATGGGTACTTGAATGGGGAGGCGTCTTGTCTTCTTCGTTCTCACTCAAATCCTCATCGTTAGTATTCACTTCATCGCGACGATCTCCCTCTTGCTCCCATTCTTCAGCTTGGTTTAAATCGCCATGCTTATCAAGCATGAAATCACTGGGAGAAATCCCCATTTCCTTCGCCAATTTCATTTTTTCGTAGAGTGTGTGAATTGCTTCTTCGATCGCTTCGCTCATGAGGCGAGCTTCATGTGCATTTCTGGGGCCATGCTGATATTGCTTTTTAGCGAGCGCATAAATCATGACTCGAGCTTTCTCTAAAAGCTCAGAATCAATTTCCTCCGAGCTCCCCGAACGATGTGCCCGTCTAAACTCATCTTGAAACTCCTGCTGTTCCTTTTCTCGAAACAAGCGAACTTCCTCTTCACTGGGAAATGGATCCTCCTTTAATTTCATTTTTTCACTTACATGGTGAAAGGCGGCTGATCTGGTGAGTCCATTGATTTTAATTTGAGACTCAATCGCCGAAAATATTTGACGATACTCTTGCGAAACTTCCGTTAATGCCCGAATCTCGCTTAAGGTTTGAGCAAAGGTTCGATGATACCACTGCTGATATGTTGAGTGTGCTTCAGTTTCAAACTTGTTCCATTCACGCTTTAGCTTTGAAAGTTTTTTTTCAATATCGTGGTAGCGAGAGATCCAAAGTCTCTTCAGTTCTTCCTTTTCATAGGAAAAAACTAAACCTGCGTCGCTAGACGTCCTTTTATGCGTAAATGAGTTTTGTGCGTTTTGGATTCGTTTTCGCATAGTGAGCCTGGATAAAGATCCAGCTCTTACCTCACCAGCGATTTCGCTATCGCAAGTGTAATTCGCTCTAGTCCTTTTTTGAGGGTTTCATCATCAGGCCAGCCATAGCCAATACGCATATAACGTTTATGCTGTTCAAACCAATGGCCAGGGCCTACATGGGTGCTGAACTCGGCGTTTAAAATGCGGTAAAATTTCTCTAAATCAATGCGCGCGAGGGTTGCATTGTTAATGCGAGGGAAGGCGACGCAGCCGCCTTTGGGTTCAACCCACTCGAGATATTTTTGAGAACCCATCCACTGTTTTAAAATTTCAAACCGTCTTTTTAAATTAGTAAGAATTTGGGGCACGAACTCGCCGCGCTTTTGATAAAACTGAAAGGCAATTTCTTCATCGAGAGCAGAGCCACAAATCTGAATTTGCTCTTTTGCAGCGAAAAAACTTTCAAACAGTGCTGTGTTTTTAGTCATCAACCAACCCATGCGAAGACCCGGCAAGCCAAAAGTTTTAGAAAAGCTCGCGACACTAATTACATGAGGGGCAAGGGTAGCGGCGTAGGGAAGTGGGCCACCGAACGTCATTTCACGGTAAGTTTCATCCACAAGTAAATAACAACCACGGCGTCTGGTCATCTCTACGACTGCTGTGATTTCGTCTGCAGTCATCATTGCGCCCGTCGGATTATGGGGCACGGTGATGCTGACGAGTTTCGTTTCTGGAGTAATCGCTGCTTCAATCGCTTTCGTATCAATTTTCCAACCGGATTCAAAAGTGAGGTCGATAATTTTAAGATCAGCTTCGATTGCCCTCGGCGTTTCAATATTAGTAGCGTAATTGGGACGAATGACAATCATCTCATCCCCTTTTTCAAGAAGGGTAGTGGAGATGATAAAGAGGGCTTGCGCAGCACCGCTCGTAAGTAAAATGTGATCCGGATGAATTTGTCTTTTTGGGTCGCTGCCGGTGTCTTCAGATAATAATTTGCGGAGACCAGGATGCCCGCGATGATCGATGTAGGCAATGACGAGATCATCGAGTTTAAGTCCGAGGTCCTTGAATTTAAAATCAGCATAAGAACTTTCGGTTAAGTTGCATTCAATGTTGTCGTAACCCAATTGTTCAGGCGATTCGATTTCGATAGGCATTCTTAAGTATTTCATATGGATCAATTCTTCCATTTTTTTTAAACAGAATCAATATCGAAGAGCTTAATTTAGCAATTTTATTCATTGATAATTGAGGCTCAATTTTGTTTGCGCACCAAATTAGTATTTATATTTTGTAGAAAAAAGAATTCAATTCTGGTAAAATCCACTTTATGAAAAAACCAACTCTACCCCTCGTTCTTAGTGTAATCGGTACTCTCACCCTTTCTTCATTTGCTCACGCAAACGCGGACGCAGATCGGGGATGTAACATTGCGATTTCAGTTACGACGAACGTCATTAATCTCACCAAAGAGATTCTTTCGCAAAAAGCGGAACCTGAAACCATTTCTGAAATAGGCAGACAAGACCAGACTGAAGCGAACTTAAGTAATTTTCTCAGCAAGAAGAAGAATTTTTATGTTCTTTCGCCTAGTAACGCTTCAAAAGCTGATTTTGCACTTAATTATGACATCGAAATGGATGCCCTCACGAACACAGCAAAAGTTTTTGTCAGAATCAGCCAAGGTGAATATTATGTTCACTCTAATGCTTTCATCGATAACGATAAAAAGAGTTTTATCAACAAGTATGAAGCTCTTACTGCCAACGCTAAGAGCTTTATTCCGAATTGCAGAGATGCAAAAGCCGCTCGTTAGGTCTGGCGCCATATCTGGACGCTAAAATCATTGAGGTTTTTTACCTTCTCCACTGTAACTCTATTTTTTTTCGATGTCCGAAAGTAAATCTTACTCACTCATATGGCAAAACTTCATGGTTCGCCATTTTAGGCTGAGTGGCTGGTACCAACAAGCAATCTTGTGGTTCAAGGCTACAGGTCCGCAACTTTCTGGGTAGAGAGCTCTAAAATAATATGGTTTTGCGACTTTAAAAGTCCTCAGGAGCAAAACGATATTATTTATGGCTCTCTCCTTTGAATTTGGGGCTGCCGTGTGGTCTTATTGCGCTGCGCACTCGTACGTTTTTCTTGTAATTACAGACAAATCGGGTATTCTTCGGGACTATGAAAAAATTCAAGCTTGAGCCTCAAAAGCTCATTCAAATTCATGATCTCATGGTGAAATCCCGCGTTCTTGAGGAACGATTGATTCGCATGTATAAGCAAAATGACGGGTATTTCTGGATCGGTGGACCGGGCGAAGAGGCATTTAGTGTCCCGCTCGGCTTGAATATTAAAAAGGGTCAGGGCCTTGATTTCGATTTTCTGCATCTTCACTACCGTTCAAGCCCTATTATGATGTGCTTGGGTGCCGAGCCGATCGACAGCATGAGGCAGATGAAAAACGTAGCGAGCGACCCTTATTCAGGTGGCCGTAATTTCGCAAACCATTACTCAAAACGGGAGTGGAACGTGGTGCCCGTTACTTCCACCATTGAAACCCAATACGCCACTGCGATTGGAACCGGAATTGCTCAGACTAAAAAAGGCTGTAAAGGAATTACCATCGTGAATGGCGGAGACGCAGGAACCGCAGAAGGCGAATTCGCGAGCTGTCTCGTGTGGTCTTCTCGTCCAAAATCTGAATTACCCATTCTGATGATTGTGACCAACAATGAATTTGGAATTTCGACGCCATACCAAGGACAGCATGGTGAGAAGAATATCGCTGATCGCGCAAAAGCGTTCGGGATTAAAACCATGATCATTAACGGGAATGATGTAGAAGAGAGCTTCATGGCCGTTCAAGAAGCGACCACTTATGTGCGCGAAACACGGAAACCTTGCTTTATTGAAGCCCGCGTTTCTCGTCTCTATGGCCACTCTTCTGCAACCGGATGTAACTTTGAAACCAAAGAGGTCGATAGCCTTTCCACTTTCGAAAATGAATTAGAAGAAGCGAAAGTACTCACTCGTAAACAAATGACTGATCTTCGCGAAAAATATAATGCCGAGATGCTCGAGCAAAGTAAGGGTGTCAGGCACGAGGCAATGCCATCAGGGGATACTATCTACGATCATACTTACTATGGCCAAAAAGGGAGATACTGGTAATGGCAACTTTAGCGCAAGCAATTCGGATGGCCCTGGCTTACGGTGAACAAAATTTAGGTCTTGAACATATTTTCGGTGAAGATGTTGGTCCACCCCTGGGCGGAGCATTTACCGTCACTCAAGGCCTCACTAAAACGTGGAACTCTCCGCTCGACGAGCGAGGAATTATCGGTGCTGCAACCGGGCTTGCATATGCAAATACCCGTTGTGTGGCAGAAATTCAATTTTGTGATTATATTTACAATACGATCGATCTTTTGAAGTTAGCTGGCATGTCTACTTGGACGAGTAATGGCGATTGGTTCATGCCGATGACCATCATGACCCCGGTGGGTGCCGGAATTCGTGGATCTATTTATCATTCGCATTCTTTTGATGCGACCGCGACGCACATCCCAGGGTTTAAGATCGTGATGCCATCCAATTCACTCGATGCGTATGGGCTCATGATTGCGTGTCTGAAAGAAAATAATCCGACCATGTACCTTGCTCCAAAAGCGCTTTTCCGTATTGAAGGCGAAGAGCCAATTCCGGGTGAGCCACCGCTTACTCCAGAAGGCAAAAAACAGTTGAAGGACATGATCGATGCGCCACTTGGTGATCGTTCTAAATGGAAGCCAAAATGGCCTGCACTGACTGACTACACTGTTGAAATTGGTCAGGGCAAAATCGTGCGCGAAGGTGATCAAGTGACGGTAGTGACCTACGGTCGTCACGTATTGATTGCGAAAGAAGTGGCAGACAAACTTCGTGGTGAAGGGGTGTCGGTTGAAGTCATCGATATGCGTACCCTTTGGCCATACGATTGGGCAATGATTAGCCAATCGATTCGTAAAACGAAACGCGTGATCTACGTGAATGAGGATACTGAAGTCACGAACTTCGGTGAACATCTGATTAGGCGCACGATCGATGAGTTGTTTTATGAGCTTCATGCTCGTCCGCGTTTACTTGCAGGTGCATTCGTCCCAGGGATTGGTTTATCGGATAACCTGGAGACCGCATCGGTGCCACAAGCCAACGATATTTATAACGCATGTAAAGAGATTCTAGCTGAAAAGCCCTAGAATTTATCCAAAGCGTCACTCTCAATTTTCTTGTACCTCTTTGCACCCTTTGTTAGCGTTAGCGCATGTCTAAACCTAATTTTGATGATGTGCTGAATTCGCTTCGTAAAGTTCAAGACCCTGATCTGAAACAAGATTTGGTGAGCTTGAATATGATCCGTGATTTGAAAGTGTTCGACGATGGCAAAGTGACATTGCGAGTAGTCCTCACTACGCCTGCTTGCCCCTTAAAAGAAAAAATTAAAAACGACGTGCTTGCAGCTGTGAAGTCGGTGGCTTCAGTTACGGATGTGGCGATCACGATGGACGCTGAGGTTCGTAGACCTGGTGCAAATGCTGGTAATGCGGCTGGCGCAAGCGCAGGAACCGTAGGCGGTGGTTTGGAGCGCGGGATCCCCGGCATCACTCACATTGTTGCTGTTTCAAGCGGCAAAGGTGGAGTAGGAAAAAGTACCGTATCCGTGAACCTCGCCACTTCGCTCGCGCTCGAAGGCGCAGCGGTCGGAATTTTAGATTGTGATATTTACGGCCCGAATATTCCCACCATGATGGGTGTCACTGAGAATCCAAAACTGTTGAATGACCCAGTCAAAGGAGAAGTGTTTATTCCACCGGTCAGTCATCAAGTAAAAGTAATGTCGATGGGCTTTTTAGTTCAAGGCGACCAGCCTGTGATTTGGCGTGGTCCGATGCTTCATAATATTTTGAATCAATTTTGCACACGAGTAGAGTGGGGCAAGTTAGATTATTTGATTCTGGATCTCCCACCGGGTACTGGTGACGTCCAACTTTCACTCGCTCAAATGATTCCACTCAGCGGTGCGGTCCTGGTGACGACACCGCAAGAAGTTTCTCTTCAAGATGTGCGAAAAGCCTTCAACATGTGGGAAAAAGTGAAAGTACCCGTTCTGGGAATTGTAGAGAACATGAGTTACTTCACTGGTGACGACGGCAAACGCTATCACATCTTTGGACAAGGCGGCGGTGAGCTTCTCTCCAAGAAGTTCAACACTAAGCTTCTTTCTCAAAACCCACTCGTGGCGCAAATTCGCGAGGGTGGCGATGAGGGAAAACCAATTGTAGTGAAAGACCCAGCCAGCGAATCAGCGCAACTCTTTAGAGATCTCGCAAGAAAAGTGGCGCAAGAAATTTCTCTTCTTGATGCAAAAGCAGAAACGACTCCTCAACTCGAAATTGGCAGATTTTAATCAGTCATGATCATCGTTACGGGTGCAGCAGGTTTTATCGGTTATCGAATGGGCAAATGGGTTCAAGCTCAAGGCTATGAGGTGGTTGCCGTCGATGAGCTCGGCTTTTTTGATGAACGGACTGAGCACCGGGACTTCAAGCCTGAGCAGAAGTTATCTCCTGAAGCCATTCTTGTTCCCCGCTTTTATGAGGATCTCATTTTTAAGAAAACACCCATCAAAGGCATCATCCATTTGGGTGCGTGTACTGACACCACCGAGATGCGGGTGGATTACTTAAAGAAGGTAAATCTAGAGTACACACAAAACCTCTGGAATTTGGCATCAAAGTACTCGATTCCCTTTGTATATGCCTCTTCGGCTGCGACCTATGGTGCGGGTGAAGAAGGCTATGATGACAATGAACTCACCATGCATCGGCTCGAACCCCTTAACCCTTATGGTGAATCTAAACTTCAGTTCGATCTTTGGGCTTTAGTCGAGGAAAAGAAAGCAAATCATCCTCCGGTGTGGAGCGGATTTAAGTTTTTTAATGTGTATGGATTTGGCGAAAGACACAAAGGAAAAATGTCTTCCGTGGTTTTACAAGGTTTTGACCAGATCGAAGCGAAGGGGATGTTAAAACTCTTCAAAAGTCATAAAACCGGAATTGCAGACGGTGAACAGAGACGTGATTTCATTTATGTTGAAGACGTGGTGAAAGTGCTTTGGTTTGCGCTCACTAAGCCACTGAAGCGTGGTATTTTTAATTTAGGTTCGGGCAAAGCTCGTACCTTTCTTGACCTCGCCACAGCGACGTTTCATGCGCTAGGCAAGAACCCCAAAATTGAGTTTATCGATACCCCAATTGAAATTCGTGATCGCTATCAATATTTCACCGAAGCGAACATGGCTAAGCTCAGGGCAGAAGGTTTTACCGAGCCCTTTACCTCGCTCGAAGAAGGCGTAAAGCAAACAGTTCTTAAACTGAAAGAAGAAAAGCACATCAGCAGCTGATGTGATGAATCTTGGGGATGAGCGCGCTTCAGTTTTCAATTACCGATTTATTTCCTCTTCTCGATCCCGCAAGTCATTCCTATTTTGAAGCACAGGCGCATAGTGACCTGGTAGATACTCATCTTGGTTTTAAATTGAAATCAGTGGAACATTCACTGCAATTAAAATCCCAAAGTGATTTTGAAAAAAAAGAAAAGTGGGTGGGGCTTGATCCTGCCGCACTCCTCACTCCCTATACTGAACTCAGGTACATGCTTCATTTATTGAAATTGAAGGATGGCGACTCCGTCATTGATCTTGGCGCGGGCTACGGGCGGATGGCGTTTGTGATGGGTGCGCATTTCCCTTTGATTTCATTTACAGGTTACGAAGTTGCTCAGGAGCGTGTCGTTGAAGGGAATCGTGTCTTGGCAGAATATCGGTACGAGAATGTGAAGTTGATTGAACAAGACTTGTCGGCGGCAACATTTAGCATTCCGCCTGCCACCGTTTATTTTATTTATGATTTTGGAACCTTGAACTCGGTAAAGAAAGCGCTTCTCGATTTACAGGAAGTTTCAATGAAGCAAAAGATTATTCTGATCGGCCGCGGTCGCAGGGTGCGTGACCAAATTGAACGAAAAGAACCCTGGCTCAGCGAAATCGTACCCGCCGAACACCATGGTCGCTTTTCCATCTATCGTTCTTAAAAGGTCGTCCCGATCTTTATGTTGAAATTTGCGTTATAATGACACAGTTTTCCACAATAGGTTGTCGGAGACCTTTCACATTCAAAAACATCGGGACGACCTTTTATTTAACGTGTGTGAAGACGGAATCGGCCCATTTGTTCGCTACTTTAATCGCATCAGCGCTAAAGTAATGAACACCTTGGCTATCTCCTGAATCTTTGGGGTAGGTCGTGAGTTTTGTGCTATCGATAAATTCACAAATGCTTTGCTTGTCTACGATCGTGGCATCTTGAACGAGTGCTGCAAGGTGATTTTGAAGACTCGTGAAGCTTCGGTTGTGATCATATTTTGCGCGACTGTCAGGTATATTGTAAGCGCGGGAGTCGGGAAGGCCTGCCCAAATACATTTAGCGCCCGTCGCATGGATGGCAACAGCAAGGCGTTGCATATCATGCACAATAGTTTGATCGGTCCAATCATCATAACCAGCGTAATTGGTTCCGTGCTCTACGATGACCAAGGTGGGTTTAATGTCACTTAAGAGTTGGGTTGCGATAGGAGTAGGATAGACTTTTTTATACAAGCAATCATGGCAAGGAGCGAATTTCCGCGCGCTGATTCTGCGAGCTTCAGAGTATTCAGGGCCTTTATAGAAATAGTCACAAGTTGTTTTTTTACCAGTATACCAGTTCTCTACGATCGTTCCGCAGCTGGAATAAAGATAAACTTTTGCATTCGGAATGGTTCTAAGTTTCTCGTAAAGATGATCACCAAAAGCGCCACCAAGGTGGGAATCCCCGATAACGAGAATGACGGGTTGGTCGGTCTTTGAGGCGGGAATAGTTACTTCCGTGCCGCCGTTTTGTGCGGGGTTGCGGGTTGTTAGGCTAGCGCAAGAAGCGACAATGGCCGCACTTGCAAAAAAGGAAATACCCATCAATGCGATTTTCTTCATAAGTTAATTCCAACTCACTTTCACCTGAGCGTCGTTTCCATCGGCACGACGAAGTTTAACAAGGCCATTTTTTCTACCGTATTCGAAAATATCACGAGTTACTTTTACGTCTTGTTGGCAGTATTGAATGATTTTATCCACTTCACCTTTTTTCCACCATTCCACCGCCATGAGGCCATCTGCAGATTTACCCACATTCAAAGTCCCATGAGCAATGGTTTCGAGCTTTAAAAACTTTTGACGGGTGAGGGTTTGGACGTCGTACATGATATCGAAAACATCGAGTTTGGTCAGATCAAGTCCATAGGCTTGGAGGATAATCAAATCGAACCCTCTAATATTGTAACCCACAACTAGGCGATCTTCACAAAGATCATTTAGCTTCGGTATTTCATTTTCTAGAAATGTTAAGTATTGATCAGTTTTGCTGTCGTAAGCACAGCCAACAGAGATTTTAAGCTTATCGATATGGCCCCAGCCGCCTACGTCTTGGACGAGATTTTGGGTTTCTAGATCCACTACCAAATAGTGCTTGTTTCGAAGGAAGAGACTGGAGGGGACGACGTCCTCCGAAAAGGGGACCGCATTCAGGTGTTTCCAGTAACTTTGGTTTAAACGGATACGGAGTTTGTCGTCGGCCATGGTGAGCAGATTTTACCGGAAATAACTAATTGTCAAGTTCGACAAACTTGGCTAAAATGCCCGAAGATTCTATGGCAAATTTAGCAGAAAACTCAGGAACAAAACATCAATCAATTCGGTTGTTTAAAAACCCGCTGTTGGAGGCCCTTACCCACGTGCACCCCAGCGTTCCTTTCATACTGTGGATTCCTATTATTTTTGCTGTTTTGTATCGGGCCGAAGTAAGTTTGACTCTTTTGCCGCTCGTTATTTTTTTCGCACTCGGACTCTTTTTTTGGACCGCGACCGAATACCTCATGCATCGCTATGTGTTTCACTTTGAAGCGAGCACGAAGGCCGGGAAGTACCTCGTGTTCTTATTTCATGGAATTCATCATGATGATCCCCAGGATCCGACTCGTTTGGTGATGCCCCCAGCGGTGTCTCTTTTACTGGGTAGCGCGTTCTATTTTCTATTTTTACTGATGATGGGGCCGGTGGTGAGCGCTCCGTTTTTTTCAGGATTTATCGTGGGTTACCTTATTTACGATTATATTCACTTTGCCATTCATCATTTTAAGCCCCGTACTGAAGTGGGCAGAATCCTGAAGGATAATCACATGAAGCACCATTTTATCGCTCAACACGGTAAATGGGGGGTGAGTTCACCGCTTTGGGATCATGTTTTTGGGACGTTCAAGCAAGACTAAGGTCTAAATTTCAGCCACAGTAGTTGACTTAAGCGATAAAGGTCTGTTACGGTTCTGTCTTCTCGAAATCGAAAGGAATATTAAGATTATGGTAAAGATTCGTCTTCAGCGTATGGGTGCTAAGAAAAACCCTCAGTTCGTCATCGTAGCTACTAACGAAACCTCAAAACGTGACGGCAAACATTTTGAAAAAATTGGTTTTTATTATCCAAAAGCAGTTAAAGATGCGGATAAAGTAAAAATTGATCTTGCTAAACTTGAGTCTTGGAAACAAAAAGGCGCACAAGTTTCTTTAACGGTTGAACAAATCATTAAAGCTGCTGCAGTAAAATAAATTAGATATTGAAGTGTGTTTAAAAAGGTAAAGATGCGAAGTGAAAACACTTCAATCGAGCGAGGCGTACTGATGTACGTCGAGAGAGATTTAAGGGTTTTCACGCAGCAGATTTGCGTTTTTCAACACACTTTTGTTGAAATGAGAAGCCAATGGTCAGCGATTTGGGAAAAATGATTGAAGTGGTCGCCAAGATGCTCGTCGATCTTCCAGATCAAGTGAGTGTCGAAGTTGTTGATGGTGAAAATACCACCGTCATTAAGCTCACCGTTGCAAAAACTGACATTGGCAAAATTATTGGTAAAGAAGGCAAAACTGCCAACGCGATTCGCACCATCCTGATGGGAGCTGCGACCAAACTCAAGCGACGTACCGTTCTCGAAATTGTTGAATAGGCAACTACCGTGAGCCTTAAAAAAATAACCTACCTCTCCTTATTTCCCGAAATCATACAATCAGGTCTCTCTCATAGCTTAGTGGGTAAAGCCCAGGAGCAAGGACTCGTTACGTTAAAACAGGTTCAAATCAGGGACTTTTCAAAAGATAAACATAAATCAGTGGATGATATCGTTTACGGTGGCGGCGCGGGAATGCTGCTAAAAGTAGATGTTCTCGTTGAAGCGTGGAGCTCAGTGAGTTCCTTTGAGGAAAAGCAAAAGCCCATCACCGATCGCCCGTATACCATTCTCCTTTCTCCTCAAGGTAAATTACTCACTCAAGAAAAAGCAAAAACCTTGGCCCGCGATTTCTCAGAACTCATTATTGTCTGTGGACATTATGAGGGAGTGGATGAGCGCTTTATTGAACTTTGTGTGGATGAAGAGCTCTCTATTGGTGATTATGTTCTGACAGGCGGCGAATTTGCAGCAATGGTAGTGAGTGACGTGGTGATTCGTTTGATTCCAGGTGTGGTGGGTAATCAAGATTCTGTGAGCGGAGATAGTCTTGAAGGTGGATTGTTGAAAGAGCCAGTTTACACTCGTCCTCGCGAGTTTATGGGTAAAGCAGTTCCTGAAGTGCTTTTGAGTGGCAATCATGCGCTCATCGAAAAGTGGCGCTTAGATCAATCGTTGAAAAGAACGGCCGCAAAGCGTCCTGATTTAAATTCAAAGAAATAAAAGCTAAAGAGGAGATCACGCTTTGAAACATAAAACAGTAGTGGTGTTACTTCATCATCCCATTTCAAATCGTGCCGGTGCTACCATCACTACCTCCGTAACCAACATGGACATCCACGATATTTCTAGAACCTGCCGGACCTATGAGGTGGATCATTATTACCTGGTCACTCCCATTTTAGAGCAGCACGAACTGGTGAGCCGAATCATCGAACATTGGCGCCGCCCTCATCAGAAGGATTGGCATCCTGATCGCTTTGAAGCGCTATCCAGGGTTCAAGTGGTTCCTTCGTTTCAGGACGTGAAAGCTGACTTAAATGCTCGGTATTCGGGCCTGGAATTAGAGGTGGCGATGCCCGATGCGAGGCCGCTTCCAGGACAGCTCAGTTACGAGGAAAAACGCCAGGAATGGGATTTAGAGCCAAAAACAGGGGTGAAAGTGATTGTTTTAGGGACAGGCTGGGGAGTGTCTCCTGAGTTCTATTCCGAGGTAAACACCTATTTGGCGCCTATTTATGGGCCACTTCGGGAGAAAGGCTATAATCATCTTTCGGTTCGGGCAGCTGCGGCGATCATTCTCGACCGATTGTTTGGCTTTAAGGCTTAAAAAAAACATTGTCAGATTAGTTTAGTCTTGTTAAAGATTACTTTCGCTAATTTATTTTTTAAAATTTATATCAGGGTAGGAACGAAATGGCACAAAAGCTAATTAAATCAAAATCTAGAACAAAAGCTCACTATGATAACTCTCATAATTTGAGCAAAACTGTAGACGCGGTAGACGCAACAGTAATCAACAAAAACATTCCTGAGTTTTCTTCAGGAGACAGCGTAAAAGTTCACGTCAGAATTAAAGAGGGTGAAAAAGAACGCGTACAGATTTTTGAAGGAACTGTAATTGCAAAATCTAATCGTGGAGCAGGTAAAACTTTTACCGTACGTAAAGTCGCTCACGGCGTAGGCGTTGAGCGTATCTTTTTAGAAACTTCACCAGTAATTGCGAAGATCGATGTAGTATCACAAGGTAAAGTTCGTCGTTCTAAACTTTACTACATTCGTGGTCTTGAAGGAAAAGCGGCTAAGATCGAGCGCGACGTTCAAACCAATGAATCAGCAGCAGCCTCTGCAGCAGCTAAAACTGCTGCTAAAGCAGCTAAAGCTACTAAAGCAAACTAGTCTGTCGTCTCGACAAGAGAAAGAGACTGAGTTTACTTCATGAAACTTAAAAAACCCGAACTAATGCCGGACTTCACGTCCGAAGTTGCTTCGGGTTTTTTTCATTCTACGGGTCTAATTATTGGTGTGGATGAAGTAGGTCGTGGTTGCCTTGCAGGCCCAGTGGTGGCTGCGGCTGCGGTCGTTCCTTTTGAGGCAATGCAGTCATTTCAATTTAAATCCAATGGTGCTCGGCCGGTGAAGCCCACCCACCCAGATTCGTTTCTTTATCAAATTCGCGACAGCAAGCTCATTCCAGAATCCAATCGGGAACCACTGGCAAACCAAGTTCGAGCATACGTTTCCGCTTCTTCAGTCCAGGAAGCAAGCGTCGACGAAATCGGCACACTCAATATATTATATGCTTCGCACTTAGCGATGGAGCGAGCCGTGATGGCGGTAGAAGCGCATTTGGGAAGACGCGCTGACATCGTGCTCGTTGACGGAAATATTGTTCCTCAAGGCTTGAAAGATCGTGGCTTGGCCATCATCAAAGGCGATCAAAAGTCGATTACTATTGCCTGCGCCTCGATCCTCGCAAAAGTGTATCGCGACAATTTGATGGTGAGATTGGATCTGGAGTATCCGGGTTATGGGCATCAGAAACATAAAGGGTATCCCACACCATTTCATAAGAAACAAATTTTAAGCCTAGGGGTGACGCCGATTCACCGTAAGGGCTTCAAAGGCGTAAAATAATGTTGAAACGCGTCGTCCATCATGGCCTCACCGTCCTCGATTTCATTCCTCAAGCTTCGCACCTTTATTGCTTTGAACATAATTTGGCAGCTACGGAGTTTTAACAATAGAGTGAAGCCATTCTAAATAATATGGCACCGAGGCTTCTACGCTATAAAGTGGTTGTGATTGCTCGTCATGCCAGCCCCAATTATGAATGGCTAAAACAACCACACGATTATTTTTGATGAGGTAGGTGGGCCCACCGGAGTCGCCGCCATTGGGTGAACATGAGGAAAATCCGTACAATTCAATTTCTGTGTTTGAGAAATGCAAATTTTGAATCGCGGTCTGGCAGGCACTTAAAATTCCGTGATTCGGAATTCCAAAACCTGCAATGAATACTGGCGATTTTGTTTTCAAATCCTGCAGTGAAGTCGCAAGAAGAGCTGGTCGGTAACCGAAGGGTAAGCCACCATCAAAAGTCAGAATGGCGAGGTCGCCATTATCTTTAACATTGGGAAGACGGCTGCCGTACACCTGATAGCGGGGATGGATGAAAATTTGAGTAGCCGGTTTCAGTGTCGTACTTTGTAAACCATCAGTGCCAAAGGTAACCCAAATATTCTGAGGGGCTTTTCCTGCTAAACAATGGGCGGCCGAGAGGATAGCGTTTGAACTAATAATCGTTCCCGAACAAAAAGACCGCGAAAAACCTTGAGCTGTATTTTCTGAAAGCGAAATAATAGATTGGGCCATGGGTGTGGTCCATGCCACCGGAGATCCACCATTGATCGCAAGCGATGACGGGGTGATGAAGAATAACAATAATAATGGCGAGATCGCTTTAGTTTTCAGTTTCATCACTGAGTGGCTTTGCCCAATGGTTTTGTAACCAATGATACAGCTGCTTTTTCGTTTTGCTGCCATGGATCTCTTTTAGTAGCCAAATTTTTACAAATGTTGCTTCAGGAGTCATGTCACTACACCAGAGGGCTTTTTCTTTTAATAGTTCCCGGCCCGCTTGATAGGTTTTTAAAGAGGGAATTTCTTCGTCACGTTCCGTGATGCAGAGGAGGGGGGCTGAAAGCGCCTTTGCTTTCTTAAGGAAATGCATAAATCCGAATTGGGTAGTGGGGGCCGTGCCAGAAGGATAGAGCTTCAATAAAATGGCATCTAAGCCTTTTAAAATCTCATCATTGAAAAGACTTCCACAAAATTGCGGAGTCACATCCACCGACAAGATCTGTGGAAGGTCGGCACTGGGGGTGAGTTTTTTGAATGTTTCAAGGAGGTTCTTTTTGGCTTTCAGTTTAGGTAGGTATTGAATAGCAGCACTGTAGTGAATCTCGCTCCCGATGGTTGCAAGAATAGGGAAGCGCGGACTTTCAAAAGCGGCAAAGTCGGTCGCACTCTTTTTTCTGACCCGTGATCCGAGGAACAATTCATCATGAAAAAGAACCATGACTCTGTTTTGAAGGGGCTTCGGGGCATGAGCTGCCACTTCAAGCGCAGAAATAAAGTTCAGTCTCGCATCACTTCGTAAGGTGGCGAGTGGCTTTTGAGCCCCGGTAAAAACGATGGGCAGATTGCATGGCGATAGTAGGTAAGAGAGGGCTGCTGCAGAATAGGCAAGTGTGTCAGTGCCGTGCAGTACGACGACGCCATCGTAATGCTTTTGTTTTTGGGAAATATGAGCCG
>CAIMWN010000228.1 GCA_903845155.1 Oligoflexia bacterium | reverse complement strand
AGCATTATCGAAGTATCGCAACTCGATTCGAAAAGCTTGCGCGCAACTTCAAAGCCATTGTCTACATTGCCTGTTTAATGATTTGGATTAAAATCGGCAAATAACATGAGTGCGGCTAGCCAAATTCAAAACACGCCCTAGTGCCGCTTACAAAAAAAGTAAAATGTACGGGCTTGCCTAAGTTCTTCATTTCTTCTGAAAATTGATTCAGATTATCCCAACGACTTACTTCGGCACAATTATCAAAAGCCAGCGCCACATATTGCGGCGGCCTCTCTGCAGCATTTCCTTTTGAACACAAAAATATAAAGACTCCCATTAATATTCGATTCATCCTGATTCTATCTCCCCTATTCACGAGCGCTGCAGGAATCGCGCCACAAAACATACTGAGTGCATACAGAAAAATGGAACGGGCAGTCAGATCTATTTACTGGTGTAGAGCATGACTTGAATCTCGGGCTGGTGTACAACTGGTAAGGTAAAAGCGAGGTGTTTGCTGGATCATGAAGAAATTAAGTGCGCCCTTTACAGCTGTGGTCAGTGACATCCATCTAGCCGACCTGGAGTCACCACACCCGAGCATTCCCCTATGGAAAAAATTCAAGAACCCAGAATACTTTATTGACGAATCCTTCCAGCTTTTTCTGGATCATATCCAAGCGCAAACGTCTGCGCCCATCGAACTCGTGATGAATGGTGATATTTTTGATTTTGACTCCGTGATGGCGCTCCCTAAAGAGCCGCTCTTTCATATCAGCTGGCTCGAGGCAAGAAGAGGCTTAAACCCGGAAGAACTGAAGTCCCATTTTAAAATTAAAACGATTTTCGAAACTCACTGCATTTGGGTCAAGGCCGTGCGAGAGTTTATCAACAAGGGCAACCGAGTTGTATTTGTAATTGGAAATCATGATATTGAACTTCACTGGGCTTCCGTTCAAAATGAAATCAAAAAGCAACTGGTCATCCAAGACCGAGAAGATGCACTTACGTTCGCCGAATGGTTTTACATCAGTAACGGCGATACCTTGATTGAACACGGCAATCAATACGACCCGTACAGTCTGTGCATGAACCCAGTCACACCTTTCATTAATAAACATCACCATCTCACGCTACGAATTCCATTTGGGAATTTGGCAGGAAAATACATGATCAATGGCATGGGCCTAATGAACCCCCACAGCGAAAACAGCTACATTAAAGGATCAGTGTGGGAATACATGGTTTTCTTTTATGAATACATTCTAAAAACCCAACCCTTTATTTTATGGTCTTGGTTTTGGGGAGCACTGCTCACCCTTTGGGTTACCGTTACTGAAGGACTTCATCCCTCCGTGAGCGACCCACTCACCATCGCAAAACGTTTGGAAGAAGTTGCCATGCGAGCCAATGCAACCCCCGTCGAAGTGATTGCGCTCGGTGAGCTTCACGCTCACTCGGCCTGCTTTAATCCAATTCGGCTATTGAAAGAACTTTGGCTTGATCGCGTCCTTCTTTTTATTTTGGTGGTTGCAATCAGTTTGCAAATATTTCTGTTTTTCAATGCGGTTGCACATGTGTCGATTTGGTTTTTCATTGTACCTTTCGCAATCTTGTTCCCCGTATTTATTTTTTACGCGCGTTCCATTCGCTCCGGTGTTCAAGAGAGCCAAGAAGGGGCATTTAAAAAGATACCGATCGCAGCCAAGATCACTAAAGTGAAACGAATTATTCAAGGCCATACCCATATTTCTAAACACTGTTATTTTGAAGATGTGGAATACCTCAATACGGGCACCTGGTCGCCCGCGTTTTATGATGTAGAGTGCACTAAACCTTTTGGTAAAAAATGTTTTGCATGGATTCATCCGAGCGAAACCGGCGGCGAGCGCATCTCTGAGCTATTTGAATGGAAAGAACGCTCCAAAGCTGTCCGCATCGACGCGGAAAAAAGCCTATCCTGAAATTCAGAATAGGCTCTCTTTAAAACACAATTTAAATCTAAACTAAATTAGATCGTTGAACTTGGTCTAGTGCGACCTGGCGTTGGTGCAGGACGAACCGGTGTTGGTGCAGGACGAACCGGTGTTGGTGCAGGACGAACCGGTGTTGGTGCAGGACGAACCGGTGTTGGTGCAGGACGAACCGGTGTTGGTGCAGGACGAACCGGTGTTGGTGCAGGACGAACCGGTGTT
>CAIMWN010000227.1 GCA_903845155.1 Oligoflexia bacterium | reverse complement strand
GCTCAAATTCATGCGTTTATGCTGACTCCCTTTACTCGCTTCGTGCCCGCCCCATTGGCTTAGCCTCAGGCATTTATGGTTTAGAAGGATTTTGGATGCTGAATAACGACAGTATCTTCCAAGGGCTATTTGTTGGCCCCACTTTTCATGCTTTTCAAGGCAATGACGATCCAAAACAAACGGCGCTCACCAATTACGAAATTGGGATTAAATTTGGAAAACTATTTCAAATGGGCGCCCCTAATCGGGGTTGGTTTGTAATGGGTAATCTCAATTTATATAAAACCCAAGTCTCCCAGTATTATGCGCCGCAATCAAGAACGCTAACTGCGGAGTTTGCGCAGCTGGGAGAAGCCGTGTTTGTGGGTTACCAATGGCCAGCCACACTCATTGGTGAACACTGGGACTTAAGGTTAGGCGTGGGTGCCGTTTTTAAGGAAGCATATGTTCAATACTTCGATGTGGGCACTGCTAGTCCGGTCCAGGTGGGAGCGCGGAAACGTTGGGATCCGACACTCGAGTACACGATGGGGTATACGTTTTAGCTCGTTCAAAAAGTCGAAATTTCGACTCATTCGCATTCAAGGCATTAAAAGTTGGGAGTTTGTCGATCAATAAAAAAATAAACCGATCTACTTTTGTGAGGTGACCGGAGTTGCGCTTGGTGTGGCGGCAATGGCAGTGGGTGAAGTTCTGGGGGTTGGCGATGTGCTAGAAAATGAAGAGACTGCCGAAGCCTCTGCAGAAGCCACTGACGGGTTGAAAACGCTGGATGGAATGGGCGCGGCCGCTTTTCGTTCTTTTACGCAAGTATCAACGAGCGCGTGATTTAATTCCTTTTTTGCGGCCGATCTTGCTTGTTCGTTAGTCCAGGCTTCATTCTCTGCTTTCAGTTTAACGGCAAGATCAGAGTGGTAAATACCTTCTACGGAATCTTGCCAAATTTTAGTTTTCCCTAGAATTTTTGCGGCTCCCCATTCGGCATCGACAAAATCGACTTCGTGATATTCGGTATGCAGATCATCCTTCTTTTGAATGACAATAAAACCGTCACTTGCCTTCAGTGTGCCTTTGTTTTTGAGTTGGTAGCGATAGGTCGCTTGATTCGGGGTGGGGCGATTAAGGAGATACACCATTTCATATTTTACATTAGGAACAAAAAAAATCGGAATGCGTTGTTCCCAAAAGGTGAGGAGTTTGTTTTCATCGCGCGACACAATGCTCGTCTTTTTATAGCCAGGGAAAAGTTCACTGTAATGATCAATGTCGTTCAATACTGCTTCCACGTTAGCGAAAGGTGCATTGATGAGTACGCTTTGTTCAACACCAATATACAATTCATTGTCAGGTTTCTCAAAGCAGTGGAGTTGGAATTCTGACGGCAGAGTCGGTGGAGCCGAAATAATTGACTGCATCATTCGAAGAGTAGTCTCAGTATACGCACTGTTGACGCCGCCCAGTTCCGCGGTGAGAGAAAAGGGCGCGGCAAGTGTAGGCGAGAATAAAAAAATTCCAATAATTATAAAAGGGTAACTCATATGCTTGTTCAACAGTCGAAGCTCATTCATACTCAAAGGTAACTCTATGTTAGCGATTCTTTTGGAAGATGACCAGCATTCTCGCGAAGTAATGATCTCACTTTTAAACTCAATTGGCTATGAGTCCGTACTCTGCGCATCCAGTATAGAGGAAGCCACTTATTTTTTTAAACAGAACAGTAGTCAAATTCGCCTCATCATCTCGGCACACACTTCGAATATGGGGCCCGACCTCCCGCTTTCACGCCTGATTATTCAAAATCGTGCGTTAGATTTGATCCCGCTTTTACTGGTTACGAATGATTCAATGCCGAAAAAGCTTCCAGTCTTTTATAATCGCCTCTCTAGGGTTGATGACTTACTTAGTCGCCCTTTTGGTTTGAACCGGCTTAAAGCTAGTATTGAGTTCGCTCACCATCGGAGAGCTGAACTCCGAAGTACCCTCTTTTATCTTGGATCGAACCATGGGAATGAGCTGGCGGAAGCGGTATATGCGGGCTCGAAACAATTTCACTGGAAAAAAGTGATCAATACGCTGTCGCTTCAAGAGCTCGTTTCGCAAATGAAGACCGTAGGGTTTAGTTTCGGTGGGGTCATCATTGATGAAGATATGGTTACGGATGCACTGGTAGATTGGGCAAAGGCATTCAAAAAGGCGCATTTAGGTGCACTTACTCCGATTTGTGTTTTGGGACGTGATCCAAACAAAATTAAAAATATGCGCACTGTTGCCGATTTGTTTTGTGAACAGAATGAGTATTTAAATGAAATGTTGAGTTTAATTTCAAATCGACTTTTTTATCAATGGGAGATGAGAGATCAAATTAAGGAAATTCGTGAGTTAATCAAACAACAAAAATTTTCAAGCGCGAAGAAAATGCTGAGCAAGGTAAGCGGTTTGGATCCTGAGCGGTGGGAGATTTTGGAATTGGAAGGCTCACTGGCAATGGAAGAGGGACGCATTGAAGACGCGATCGAACGATTTGAAAGTGCGATGGTCACTCAGCCTTGTTCTGCTTTTTCGCACCTCAGTCTTCTTACTCTCACCGGAAATGACCGGGTGATATTGGAACGTGCTCTGAGTTTTTGTCCACATCATCCTGAGATTTTAAGAATTGCGAGTAATATGAATCTGGAGGTCCCTGCAGCATGGTCATGAAGAGTGAACTCCTTAACTCGGTTTCTCTTTACGGAGAGACGAGCACCTCGTTTCTTACGCTCTATGATGGGTTTTCCTATTTCAAAACCAATGAGGGTACTCTCGCTTATGTATCAACCACGACTGCTTGGGTAGGTGCAGGTGACCCACTGATCGTTCAGGGTAGCCCAATCGAGTTTTTGAAGCAGTTTCAAGCAGCTGCAAAGAAAATGAGAAAGCAGGCAATTCTGTTACCCGCATCGCAAGGCCTTGCACTCGAAGCACGAAAAGAAGGATTTTATGCTATACAAATTGGGAGTGAGCCTTGGCTTTCTTTCGAAAGTATTCCTCCGAAAGTGCATCAACAAGCAAGAAAGTTACTGGCTAAAAGTGCGGTGGTGGAGGCATTTGATCCGCTCAAGATTTCATCTCAAGAGCGCAGTGGATTAGATCTCATTACGCAAGATTGGCTTGATCATCGTAAAACGGCTCCCCTTTCATTTTTAAATAAAATTGAACCTTGGAGTTTTGTTACCCATAAGCGTTATTTTAGAGTGATTTTTCATGGAGCACAGGTGGGGTATTTGGCCGCAGTACCCATTCCTGCTAAAAAAAGTTGGTACCTTGTTGATCTGATTAGGGCGCCCGATGCTCCCATTGGAACGACCGAACTCCTGATTATTGAAGCAACCAAGCAACTAAAAGCACAAGGAGCTGAACAAGTGACCTTGGGGATGTCGCCCTTTGCACCCATTGAAGGTGACGAGAAAAAATTAGGGTTGAGTGCCTATTGGTGGTTTGAGAAATTTTATGATCGCTTGAATTTTTTATACGGTTTTAAATCGCTCTTCCAATATAAAGAAAAGTATAATCCCGTTTCTTGGAAGCCTCAATTTGTGATTGCCCTCGATAAAAAAATCACGGTAAGCATGCTTTGGGGCATTTTTAGGGCCATCTATCCCCAGGGCTTGTTGCCTGTGCTTGCATCTTTAGTTGCAAAAATTCCGGATAAATTGAGCATTAGAAAATTTTATTCATCACTACTGAGTCCGCGAATTGTGCCTCGTTCACCCCCGCAAGGGTTATTGGAAATCATTCAAAACTCAAAGGCCACCTTGATTTTGATCATGGCCAATGTTCTTTTCTTTTTCACGTCTACAGATTCGAACTTCCGCCTTCGGCCGATGATGGCGGAGGGCTTTGCTTTTTCAGGACATCATTTTTTTGACCAGGACCTGACTTTCCATGGAGCAGTGGATCTGACGATGGCGTCGTTTCTTCATTGGAACACATTTCATTTGTTTTTTAACGTGATGACGTTCCTGTTTTTAGTCACATTTTTAGAATTTGTAGCTGGGTCGGCGATCGTTGCCATCACCTATTTTACTGGCGTAATTCTCGCTAATCCTTTTACTTTGGTTATTCTGTACCCGGTTATTCGGTATGTGTTTCCTCATTCGTTTCAATCTTTCTTTGAAGAAAGAGATGTAGGTTCGTCGCTGGGGATTTACTCGTGCATTGGGATGCTTGCTTGTTTTACTAAGTATGAAATGAAAATCATGTCGGCATTCTCGGTGGGTGTAGTTGGATATGCAGCAATTACGGGAAGCTTTCTTAGTTTAAATCATATTACTGCGATACTCATTGGTTACATGATGGGAAAAAAATATGTGGCGACCATTTAATAAAAAACCCACTTCCTAAAACTTTAGGAAGTGGGTTTGCTTGAATGTCGTTTGTACTTAAATACTAAAGAGAAGATTTGAAACTATTTAAGCCAGTGAATTGAGTGTAGATGGAGTCCCCATTGCAGTCACCAGTGGGGCGTGTGCTTCGGCTCGTAACGCCTACGAGTACCATTTCTCCTTGGTAGTTAATGAAAGCTGGTCCACCTGAGTCGCCGTGGCATGCAGTCTTTCCTACAAAGCCAACCCAAAGATTTGAAGTTCCTACTTTTTCAATTTTTGTCGTTACTTTTCTCAAGGTACCAGCAGTGGCTGAACTTCCAATTGGATTTGCTGGGTTGTAGCTAGTGACACCGTAACCTGCGAGTACAATAGAGCCACCTGCTTGAAGTGAATTAGTGAGTGCTGCTTGAGAAGAAATCGTTTGCACCGGTTTGTAGCCAGCAGGTAATCCGCCCAAGAAGGTCACAGTCGCAATGTCTCGTTGTTCAGATGCGGTAGCTGCAGTATTGGAAAGTCTTGCATAAACTTTTACAGCAGAAATCTGACGAGTGTTTGCAGGATTATGGTTTTTGATGTCAGTGCTAAAAATGACTACACCTTGTTTCGCCCCGATTACGCAGTGAGCGGCAGTAAGAATGGTTCCGCTGTCTAAAATTGAACCAGTACAGATTGATCCTTCACCTAAGCGCGAGCGGCGGATTCTGTCGTAGGTTGAGCCGTCACGAACCCGAGCCGCTTGTCCGATAGCGGGTGCAGATTCAAAATAGAGTGCAACCGTGGTGCTTGCAATTTGGTCAGCAGCAGTAACATCATCTCCGCCTACGATGGTTTCATGTGCGAATGCACCAATTGAAAAGAGGCTGAGAGTGATCGTGGTAATTACTTGTTTTGCATTGATTACGAACATGGTTATTTTGGTCCCTTCCAGTTACAGGGCTAAATCGCCCTGGCGAGCGCTAATCAATCCCATTGCCGAGAAGTTATAAAGATAATTATGCATTAATTTAGATAATGATCACTAAGAAGCTTGTAGGCGAATATATGAGAATAGGTGACAGCGGTGAAATAACGCAGCGCGTTACAAATGGATCTATCTCTCAGTTTTTACTCGAATTCACGCGAAACTCACTGATTTGTTGTGAAAATTTTAAAACTTAAAGGTAGCCATCTCTGGTCAAGTTGAGTTCGGAATCGAATTCCAGAAGCCAAGGTGAGCCAGTCGGGATGTTGAGTTCAAGAACTTCTTCGTTCGTCATTTTTTTAATGTGCTTCACCAGTCCGCGAAGACTGTTTCCGTGAGCGACAATTAAAATGGATTTTCCCTGTTTTAACTTTGGTGCGATATCCTCATTCCAAAGTGGAATTACGCGATCGATAGTCGTTTTCAACGATTCAAATAAAGGTTGTGCTTCTGCGCCTAGATTGCGGTAGCGAAGATCATTTTTTGGATTCATTTCAGAATCTGCATTGAGCGGAGGCGGAGGGGTGTCGTAGGATCGGCGCCATATTTTCACTTGATCGGCACCGTACTTTTTTGCAGTTTCTTCTTTGTTTAGGCCCTGTAATGCACCGTAATGTCTTTCGTTGAGGCGCCAAGATCTGGTGACGGGGTACCAAAGTCGGTCCATTTGCTCGAGTGCTAGAAAATGAGTTCGAATGGCGCGCTTCAGAAGTGAAGTGTAAGTATCATCAAATTCAAGCGAGTGCGATTGGATGAGCTTTCCTGCATTTTGGGCCTCTTCCATTCCCTTGCTCGTAAGGTCGACGTCGACCCAACCCGTAAATCGGTTATCGAGATTCCACTGACTTTCGCCATGACGAATAAGAAGAAGTTTGCCCATGCGATTCATCATACTTTTCTTGACCAAATTGGCAAGAAGAAGTAAGCTCATGAGAATGATTCTCAATAATAAAAACTACCCCTTAAGTGACCTTCATGCGGGAGATTGTGCTGAAATCACTGAATTTAAGGATGATGAAAACCGACAAAACTTTATGCAGCGATTGTATGAGGTTGGATTTCTGGTCGGTGAAACTCTTGAAGTAATGCACGAAGCACCGTTGAGTTTGGATCCAATGAGTATTAGAATCAAGGACGCAGTATACGCGATCAGAAGAGAAGATGCGGAACTGATTCAAGTGAGTAGTGTGGTTAGAAAAAGCAAAACGAAAGCGTAGAAAATGTTGCCCCAAGATCAAACCCTTCATATCGCGCTCGTGGGAACTCCCAACGCGGGTAAGACGGCTCTTTTTAATACCCTTACCGCATCTCATCAGCGTGTTGCCAATTATAGTGGTGTGACAGTGGAAAGTGCAGAGGCTGATTTTTATTTGCCGAGTGGCACACGTGCAACACTTGTTGATCTACCAGGGGCATATAGTCTACGGCCTTATACCGACGACGAAGGCGTCCTCGCGCATGCCTTGAAGCAAAATAACTTTGATGCTCTAGTGATTGTAGTCGACGCAACTCAACCGGAGAGAGCGATTCGTTTCTTGGTGGAAGTTTTGGACGCCACTGATCGTCCTGCAGTTGTCGCGCTGAATATGGCTGATCTTGCGCAAGCCCGTGGATTTGAGCTTGATTTAAAAAAGTTAAGCGCGCGTCTGGGGGTTCCGGTGATCTCCACCGTTGCGGTGAAGAAGCAGGGGATGCTTGAATTACCCGAAGCTATTGAGTCTGCAATGGATAGTCGAAGGCGAGTGAAGGGGGCGCTGCTGGGTAAGAAAAAGGAACACCTGACGCCGAAAGAAGTTTCGCACGAGATTCTTGCGTTTTATAAAAAAGCCGATGAAATCCTCAAAGAAGTATTGAAGAAAAAAGGTCGTCCTGACACCCAGAGTGCAAGGATAGATTATTTTGTTCTTCATCCCGTTTGGGGTTTGTTCATTCTAATGCTGATGCTCGGGATCACTTTTCAGCTGATGTTTAATCTCGCAGATTATCCGATGAAATTCATTTCTCAGTCTTTCGATAGCATGGGAAATTATATCAATGCAATGCATGAGCTTCCTGAAATGCTCCGGAGCTTTTTAGCAGATGGGGTGATCGCAGGAGTGGGTGGGACGCTGGTGTTCCTTCCTCAAATTATCATTTTATTTTCGCTCATCCTTTTTCTTGAGGATTTTGGATTTATGTCCCGAGCCGTTTTTCTGATGGATTATTGGATGGGAAAAGTGGGACTTCATGGACGGGCGTTTTTACCGCTCCTTTCTTCTTATGCTTGTAACATTCCAGGTATTCTTGCGACTAGAGCCATTGAAACGAGAAGAGATCGCATTATTACGACGATGATTATCCCCCTCACCACCTGTTCCGCTCGCGTGCCGGTGTATACGCTCCTGATTGCTGCTTTTATTCCGAACACGAATGTCTTTTTAGGAATCAAACTTCAAGGACTAGTCATGCTCGGATTATATGCGGTGGGAGCCTTGTCTGCGTTTATTGCAGGAGCAGTGTTTCAGAAATTTTTCTTGAGAGGAAAAAGACCGCCACTTTTGATCGAGTTGCCCTCCTATAAGTGGCCTTCGCTTTTGAGTTTAGGTAAGGGGCTCGTTTATCGTGCTGAGTTGTTTGTTAAAAGGGTAGGAACCGTAATTTTAGCGCTGACCGTTTTAATTTGGGTGTTAGTAAGTTTTCCGAAAGCTCCGGAGGGGGCGCCCCATCCAGTTGAGTACAGTTTTGCTGCAAAGCTTGGCCATGCGATTGAGCCAGTGATGAGGCCGCTTGGTTTTGATTGGAAAATCTCCATGGCGATGATTCCAACTTTTGCTGCGCGCGAGGTGATGATTAGCGCACTTTCTACAGTATACGCGGTGGATGATGTTGATAAGTCCAAGAAGGAAGAGAAACTAAGTGAGCTCATTAAACGCGAATGGAGTCTTGCGACGGGGCTGAGTTTGCTCGTTTGGTTTATTTTTGCACCACAATGTATTTCAACGCTCGCGACAGTAAAGCGCGAACTTCAAAGTAATAAATGGGTGGTCATTATGGTGAGTTACTTGTTTGTTCTTGCTTATGCGGCTGCCTTTTTGACCCATACCATTGTTACTGCAATCATGGGAAAATAAAAAAATGTCAAATGTTAAGCTCATTCGTGGATTAGGCCTGATTGGTTTGATTGCTTCTGTATTTAATTGCACCGTGGGCGGAGGGATTTTTCGTCTCCCTGCAAGTGTGTTTCAAATCGTGGGCGCGAATTCTCCGCTCGTATATTTATTGTGTTTCTTAGTAATGCTTTTAGTTGCAACGGTATTTATTCAGGTAGGGAGCGAAGTGAGTGTGAGCGGAGGGCCTTACGCTTATGTTCAGCCCGTACTCGGAAAATTTGCAGCTTATACTTGTGGAGTCCTTTTATGGTTGCTCGCGACTTTTGCGTTTGCTTCCGTTGCCAATGCCTATGCGAGTTTTTTAGGCGTACTGATTCCTGAATTCTCATCACCGCTAGCACAGGCGCTAAGTCTTGGAGTAACGCTTTCCTTACTTGCGCTTTTTAATATTAAGGGAGTGAAGTCGGGGTCGAGAGTGAGTGTGATCTTAAGTGTGGTTAAATTACTTCCACTCCTTTTATTGATTGCTGTTGGTGCTCCTCGTATTCAATTTCATGCGCTGTGGAGTGAAGGACCGATAGAGTGGAGAGGGATTTCAAGAGGCGCCATGATGTTGATTTTTGCGTTCACCGGTGTCGAGAGTGCTCTTATTCCCAGTGGTGAAATTGCAAACCCGAAAAGAAATTTGTCTCGCGCACTTTATGCTGCACTCTTCTTGGTTCTGTTTTTGTATTTAGGCGTCCAGTCGGTAAGTCAGAGTGTGTTGGGATCGGAATTGGGTGTTCCTGGCGTATCTCCGCTTGCACTCACGGCTGAACGGCTGATGGGATCCACAGGAAAGTGGATTCTCATGTTGGGCGCGGTGGTTTCTACCGCCGGTTATCTCAGCGCCATTACCTTAAGTCTTCCTCGCAGTTTGTTTGCTTTCGCTGAAGATGGTTATCTTCCGAAGTGGTTTTCAAAGGTGGAGCCTGTCCATCACACGCCGTCTCGTGCAATTTGGGCTCAATCGGGAATCGCGTGGTTGCTTGCAGTCTCAAGTCAGTTTGAGAAGTTAGCAATTCTAGCAAATTTATCGGCAATCTTAATGTATGTATTGTGCGCCATTGCAGCCATTCAGTTACACCGCACTCAGATGATGGTTGGTAGAAATGATGTGCGGAAAATCATTCCATGGCTTGCATTGATACCGATGGCATTTCTGCTGACTAGCGTAACGCTCGCTGAATGGCTCAGTGTAGGTGGGGTTCTGGTGGTGTCGATTGTACTTTATCGATTTCGCCGCACCGAACCAGGCTAGGGAGCAGGGTTGCCATTGTGGGATATACTTCAAACATGTGCCGCAACAGATTGCAATACAGTGTGATTTTTATTAAACTGAATCAGTTTAGTCGGTTTTTTGGGCTTGTGAATCCCCTAGATTTTGGTAATCTCGAGGAATGGCATACGATATTAAAGTTGTGAATACAGTTCGCGAACGACGCTTCAGTCCAGCACCTCGTCCTGAGATTTGGAAAGAGACGACAGATAAAGATTGGAACAGCTGGATTTGGCAGCAACAAAAGCGAATCAAGACGATGGAGCAATTAGAGAAAGTCATCAACCCCACTGCTGACGAGCGGATGGCGTTTGCTCAGTCGCATGAAATGTTCAATATGGGTATCACTCCTTATTATGCCTCGTTAATGGATAAGGATGACCCGAATTGCCCGATTCGCTTGCAATCCGTTCCAGGAAAAGGCGAGCTCCATATTTCACCAGAAGATTTAGAAGATCCACTTGGAGAAGAGCGCGATATGCCAGTTCCGGGTATCACTCATCGCTATCCAGACCGCGTTTTATTTTATACGACCCATAACTGTGCCATGTATTGTCGTCATTGTACGCGTAAACGTAAAGTGTCTGATCCTGATTCTGCCACTTCCAATAAGCAACTCGAAGACAGTCTTGCTTATATTGAACAGCATAAAGAAATTCGCGATGTGATCATTTCGGGTGGAGATCCACTGTCTAACTCTGATGATCGCATTGAGTACATTCTATCTCGTTTACGTGCGATGGATCATATCGAAATTTTCAGGATTGGATCCCGTAACTTGGTTACGCTTCCTCAGCGCATTACCGATGATTTTTGTAAAATGCTGAAGAAGTACCATCCTGTTTTTATTCACACCCATTTCAATCACCCCAAAGAGTGCACTCAAGAAGCGTTTGATGCCTGTGCACGTTTGGCAGATGCAGGGTGCGTGATCAATAATCAAATGGTGCTGCTGAAGGGCATTAATGATGACGCGAAAACAGTAATGGAGTTGAATCACAAACTTCTGATGATGCGCGTTCGTCCTTACTACATGTTTCAAGCCGATCTCGCACAAGGGATTGGTCACTTTCGTACACCGGTGGAGAAAGGGCTTGAGATTATTCAAGCGCTCCGAGGTTGGACGAGCGGCATGGCCGTTCCTCACTTCGTTATTGACGGTCCTGGCGGAGGAGGGAAAATTCCACTTCTTCCGAATTATGTGATTAGTCATGAAGGCAAGAAATGGGTTTTGCGTAACTATAAAGGTGACATTTACACTTATATTGAACCATAATTTTAAAATGATGGTTCGTAGTCAACTCGTTCGGACTACTGCGATTTTTTCTTTGTTGTATTTGGTTTCCTGCGCTTCTTTGCCCGAAGAGCGACATGAGCGTTATTCATTTCCTGCAAAAAATGTTTACCCGGAGCTCCCTACAGGCGAAAACTTGAATCGACCCTATGAAACCCTAGGGTGGGTGCGTTCTCGCGCCGCTTATCCTACCATGGAACAGATGGACACGAATCAACCGCTCTGCCGCAATTATTATAACAAGGCGGCGCAGAATCTTTTGAAAGAAGCGAAAAAAGCGCATGGAGAAGCTGTGATTCAAGTGCGCTCAGTGGTGCTTTTGCTGGATGGAAAAGTGGAAGAACATGTCACGCCTGAGTGTTCTGATGATGGAGCAGAGGGAGAAGTTTTGTTGCGGGGGATTGCGATTCGCTATAAACCCATGCCGAGCCCAACGCCAACCCCATCTTCATTCTCGATTGAGTCGCCAATGCCGACCGCTACTCCAAGCGTAATTACCGATGGTGAGACCTAACGTTTTCCGTCAATCTTCTGTTGCTTTGGTGGCCGATGAATGGGAATGAACCTGATATAATTGCATATGTCATTGCCGTAATTTGAATAATTATCATATAACTATATATGAAATGATCAAACCGGGTCTCAAAGCGTCGTCGATCCAGACACAAATTAGAAATGCACTCATGCTGCTGTCGGGTACCTTGTTAGTGATGATTACCGTGTACATGTCGCGCACACTGATTCAGGAAAAAGAACGCGAAACTTTGGAGTCTCTGGCGATTCAGAGTGAGCGGGATTCATCAAAAGTTGAAAATAGTCTGAACTCCGTTGCGCGAGCGGTGGATAGTTTAACGACACTACTCAAAAATGTTTCTTCCGAATCACAGCCAGGCCTAGAAGGGCTTCCTCAGATTTTGTCACTGACCCCTGCAATTAAAAGAGTGTGGATTTATCGTAAAACGGCGAAGAATAGTCATTGGTTGCCCTGGATGAACTTCCAAACATCGGGAGATGCGCTTGTGCCTTCCGAAATGCCCACAGAAGAATGGAGCATCGATACTCGTCAGAAAACACCCACTATTAATTTGCTCATTCCAGAAATTAAATCGAAAATTGATAGTTCATTTAAAGTCCTGGTTACCATCGATGCCCAAGATTACTTACCTCGAGGAAGTACTGTAGGTAAGTTTGGGTTTGAGCTTCTGGGGGATAAAATCCCGAATGAAATCTCTAAGCGCTTTTCAGGTCAGGGAAAGCAGTTGGATGAAAGTTTTAGGTATGTAGCTGACGGTAAAGAATATCTCGCGTTTGTTCATCAAACGCCTCAGGGATTTCATTTGGTCCGCTGGTTGGATGTTTCCGTGATTAAGGCCGGAGTCTATAGCATGATTTTCGATTTGGTAGTTCTCCTCTTGTTTTTCATTTCGATCATTCTTTTTGGTGCTGGTTTTTTTGCGTCGCGCTTGTCCAAGCCCTTTGAGTCGCTCATGGATGCGGTGAAGGAAGTGGGCGCAGGGAATTTTAATATCAACGTTAGTGTACGTGGAAATGCAGAATCTTTTAAGCTGGGTCAAGCCATGACCAATATGGCAAAACAAATTCAAGGATTATTTCAAATTGAACGAGAGAAATCTCGCTTAGATCAGGAATTAAAAGCGGCATCCATCATTCAAGATAATATGCTTCCTCTGGATTCTACTCGTACTGACTCTTTTTGGATTGAAAGTGTATACCGGCCCGCTGAGGAGTGCGGGGGGGATTGGTGGCAATTGGACTCAAGTGAGTCGAAACTTCTGATCATCATGGCAGATGTGACCGGGCATGGAGTGGCGAGTGCGTTGACGACCTCAGCGCTTCAGGCATCTTATAAATGTTTTGTAGCCAGAAATCCAAGTTTTGAAGGTAAGCCCTCAGATCTGTTGAAAGCACTAGCGCTCGAGCTCAATACTGCTGTGTTTTCGGTGGGGCGTGGAAATCAAAGTGCCACGGCATTCATTGCTCTGATTGATGCCGGAACTCAAATGTGTTCATACTTAAATCTGGGACATCCCAGCGCATATCTTTTTCATACTGCGCTCAAATCCAATGAAGTGCTCCGTTCGGATGGAGAAATTCTTGGAAGTGATTTTGAAAATAAAATTGCGTCACTAGAAGTTAACTCACGTCCCTTTACTCAGGATGAGCGACTTTTCTTTTATTCGGATGGAGTTTTGGACTTGAACTTACATGAAACGACGAGAAAGCGAAAACAGGTTTTGTTGCAAAAGCTGGAGAGTTTGCTGGATTCAAAAACGAGTGAAATTGGTACGGGGCTTCGCGACTTCATTGGACAATATGTTGGTGATACTAAGCTTGAGGATGACGTGAGTGCTGTATTTGTAGGTACGAGGATAAGGGAGGAGCTTCCTTGAAATCCATAGCTGCAATTCAATGGATCGCGTTGGGGTGCTTCTTGGCATCGAGTATACTTGCCTTTAATAAGGAACAAGTTCTTCAGTTATTACTGCATGTTCAAATCAATTCATCAGCCACTATTGGAAAAATTGAACGAAAGAGTGGGTCGGTTTTATTAAAAAAAGATATCATTGCTGAATTCAATTCAGTCCAGAATTCTGAGCCGGTGGTAATCGGTTCAAGGGTTTGGACGAAGGAGAATTCAATTGCAGTACTTTCTTTTTTAGATGGATCACAATTTCAATTGAATCCAGGAACCTTGATTGAAATGCGAGCTTTAGATCAAGCGGCAGGAAAGACCTCTACAATTGAGTTGAACGTGTTTAACGGAGTGCTCACACCCGTAGTGGTTAAAAATGAGTTTCATGTATTGAACTCCGGAAAAATTACGGTGGTGGGTAAGAAGCCAGTGGAGAGCACAAACGAGAAGAAAAACTCGTCGGGGACTGACGTTTTGGTCAATACAGAATCTTCACCGTCAGCGGAGTCAACACCGATTCCCATTCCGGTGCCGGTTGAAGAGAGAACACTGAAAGCAGTTTTGAAGGACGATCACTTGATTAAGGTATTTGCTTCCTCCGGTTTCGGAAACATCCGAGCAAAAATTACCAGTGATTTGGGTAGGGTGGTTTATACTGACACGCTTCCAGCAACTCAGGATGGATCCGCCGTTTTGTTTGAGTTTGGAAAAATTGATCCAGGTAAGTACCGTTATGATGTGGAGTGGATCGGAAATAGTTTTGAAATAGTCAGTACTACTGATGGAAAATTTGAAATCCAAGATCTCCGTCCACCTAAAGTGCAAGTGCAAGATCAGGTTCCTGCGCTGGTCACTCGAAATGGAAAGTTGGGTTGGCAAATCTTTTTAAATACGGATGAGCCTGGTTTAAAAGTTGCTCTTCATCTCTTTTGTCACAATGTAGATTGGACCATTGCTTCTTCAGGATTTTCTAAGGATTCAGTCTTTTTTGCATGGGAGAGTCCTGATTGGGTGAATTGTCCGGGACAGTCCACCTATAGTCTTCAGTTTAAGAATGCCCGAGGTATCCTCTCTAAAACCCCAGTGAAGGTAGTGGACACTTTTTTAAATGCACCGATCGTAAACATAGAAAAGAGAGGCATCCAATTTGAATCCCAAATTGACTATGACTCTTACTATGTAGAAGTGAGTTCTGACTCAGACTTTAACGAAGTGCTCTATCGACAAAAAGTAACGAAGAACAACCCATTTTCTTTTGAAACCTCAAATAATCAGGCCCTTTTCATCAGGGCTAAAGGTGAGTGGAAAGGTGTCTTTAGTCCGTATTCAATCTCTAAACCTTTTTTGCTCGGTAAAAGCAAATGACCAGATGGCTACTGATTCAGCTCTTGTTTCTTTTTGCCAGTGCTGAAGCAAGTGCGACCAATCAAATCGTGAGTTATCGTGTTGTAGAGGCAAAGAATATCCAGTGGAAAAACCTGGAGAGCACGCAGTGGACGGTTGAAGTTACTGGTAAAATCGATGCTATCCGAGCGTCGGGCGTACGGTTTGATTCAAAATGGTGTGCCTTCAATCGAAAAACGGGAGATTTCAAATTCATCTTTTTTGTGAATGCCGATGATTTGAATGAAGATAAAAGAATCATTAAAACAGTAGATTTCTACGACCTTGATGGCAAGAAAACGACACAAAAAATCGATCTTACGTCTTTTATTCAAGCGCAACAAAATCGACTTACTTCAGAGAAGCAGGTTTGGTTTGATTTTGATCATTCCTACCGCTTATCGTTATCAGCTCTATATGGTAGCTCGAGTTTTGTTCAATCCGGATTGGTTGATGGTAAGGGTACCTTGGCATCTGTTCAGGTCGCGACCGATTATGTAAATCTCTTTAATCGTCTTTTACTTTCCGCGAGGGTACGATTAGGAACGGGACAAGTCGGAGGGATTAGTTTCACTACGGAAGTAATCGAACCAAGAATTGCTTTCAGTTTGTGGAATAGTGCCAATCGCTTTCGGGTACAGGCCTCACTTGCACTTGCTTATCATAATTTGTCGGCCAATCAGAACTTTGGGTACTCGGGGTTGGCCGTCGTGAATCCTGGAATTGAGTTTATCGCCAATCGTGCGGTTGGAAATTTAGGGGGAAAGATTTCATTGAATTATGGGAGGACGGTTAATCCCTCGTCAAGTGGATCCATTATCCCACTCGGGTTAGAGATTTGGCACTGTGCTCGAACTATCTTTCCTGTTTCGTTGCTTTTTGAATACGAAGCGCTTCATTTCGCAAGTTCGGATTTCACTTTTGACACGCGAGCCGTCAGCGCGGGTTTAAATTACCATTTTTGATTTAGGTGAATCATAAGCCAGGATAAGAGCCATTTGCAAAAGTCCATGGAGGGCTTTGCCATGTGCTGAATACTGGGCTTGTGGTGGTCTTAAATTGCGCGTCGGACAGAGCAGAATTCGAGTTCGATACTGTGGTTGCGTTTCCGGTAATGGGTTGAGAGAGGGTGCTGAGTGAGGCAGTATTGACCAACGCAACGCTACCACCATAATAACTAGAGCCCGCGATTGCACCATCTCCGGTAAGTGCTCCTGCGAAATAAGAATTCACGATGTATGTTGCGTCGCCATTTCCAGAAGATTGTGGGGTTCCGATGATTCCTGCTCCACCGGTATCATTACAGTTCACTGTCGCGAGCGAGTAAGAGTTGCTGACGACGTCCCCCAATCCCAAAACGGATACGATTCCCGCAGCGAATGCGCCTCCGGTAATCCCGCTAGTGCTATCGAGGCTCACATGATCAATCCATACGTTTGAAATATTGGGATCTCCTCCCCACCCACCCGTTTCATTCGCCGACAGGAGTCCGCCAAATGAGTTGCCTCCGTAGCCAGTGAGACCAGTAACAGAAACGTTTGAAATTCTGAATGGTGTATGGGTGATCACCGCTACGACTCCGCCGCTCCATGCCCATCCACCCATCGTCGAGCTGGTTACCGTTACGGAATTTAATGTCACATGATCAACATAGCCATGGTACGAAGGTGAGCTGGTAGGTGCAAATTCAAAACCGAAAAGCGCACCCATTGTGCCCGAGCTATCCACAATGGATGAATTGAGTAGAGAAATATCATGCACAATCCCGCCTTGGAGTGCGTTTGCCAAGATTCCGGTTCCCGCAGTAACGGTGAAGTTGGCTAGCGTTAATGATTTTACAATGGAACCTTCATTAAGATTATTAAAAAGTGCCCCGCCGCCTGTTGAGGTCCAATTAGAAAGCTGATGACTGTTTCCATCAAATATTCCAGTAAAATTTGGCAGTGTTGCAATTTGATTCGAAGTAAAATCAACGTTAGCAGTTAGTTTGAAAGCACGTGAGGGATAATTTCTCACGCAAGTGTCGAAGTCAGAGATGGTGCTGAGTTGAATCGGATCGCTATTGGTTCCTGTTCCGAGCACGCTTGAACATAAGGCTGGATTTACGGTCAAAGGACCATTGATAGGCATTTCTGTGACGATTGAGAGAATGAGACTTTGGCAGTTGCTCGTGGTCACACTCGCTAACACCTCACAAATTGAAATGGTCTGACTTACGCCAGCGGTAGGGGTACCGCTAATGGTGCCTGTAGAAGGTGAAAAAGTTAATCCGGCGGGAAGAGTGCCCGAGAGTGCAAAGGTATAGCTTAATCCACTATTGTTATCAAAAGGCGTGATGGGATTCATTGGTAGGTTATTTAATGTTTCAATACAAGTGGTGGGTAATAGAAATGGCACTGAGCTATCTTGAGCAGGGCAAGCACTGGTAAAGCTGAGTGATGTTCCGATTAAAGTTATCGCAAGTCCTGTTACGGTAATGCCGTTCGCCGAAGTTGCAGCAGTTCCGCCGGTGCTGCAAGCATAAGCTAAGCTTGCAGTCCTTGAGCTGCTGGTGGTGGGTGAAGCCGTGATGCCAATCGTACACGTTCCCCCGGCAGCGAGGCTCGATCCGCAAGTAGTAGAGGCAATGGTGAATTCACTTAAGTTTGTGCCTGATAAGGCCGGAGCTGTACAACCGGTTGCCGCAGATCCTCCTGAATTGGTGACAGTAAAAAGATGGCTAGCGCTGGTACTTCCTACGGTGGTGTTTGCAAATGCAAAAGTGGACGAATTGAGTGCAATGCTCGCGGGACTCAAACCAGTCGCAGTGATTCCATTGGCGGTAGAGTTTGCGCTAATACCTGCACTACAACTTACCGACAAAGCAGTTGCAAATGCAGCTGCCGAAGCGGGAGTAGCTGTCACATTGAAATTGCAGCTTCCACCCGCTGCGATAGTTGCGCAGGATGCAGTTGAGCTGAGACTAAAATTGGTACTGTCTCCGATGGAAACGCTACAGCCGCTTGCTGCGGTTTGTCCGCTATTGCTTAAAGTAACTGTGGTTGCTGAGCTACTTGTTCCTTGGGTAAGGCTTCCAAATGGAATAGTGGGCGTTGAGAAGCTGAGGCTAACCGGTGAGAGACCGGTGACATAAATGCCATCGGAAGTGGTCGCAGCTACTCCACCCGCATTACAGACGTAACTTAAAGTTGATGTTCTTACACCACTCCCACTTGGTGATGCCGTAACATTGATGGCGCAGGAACTAGCCGCTGCAAGTGTAGTGGAACAGGTGGTGGATGAAATTGAGAAATCGCCCGCATTTGCGCCCCCCAGGGCAGGTGCCGCGCAGCCGGTTGCGGGAGATTGTCCTGAATTAGAAATCGTAAAAGTGGTGCTTGAGCTGGTGTTTCCAACGGTGGTGGGTGAAAAAGTGAAGCCAGTTGCGCTGATCGAATTGTTTGCAGGAGTGAGTGCAACGACACTAATGCTATTAGACACTAATGGTGCTGATGTTCCCGAGTTACAAGCAATGGTGAGGGAGGTTGAGATGGTGCCCGAAACGGTGGGGTTAGCCACAATATTTACGGTGCAGGACTTCTCTGCATCAATAGTCACACAGGTCTCTGTATTGCTCACCGTGAAGTTGGTATCGTCGGTAAGGCTTACAGTGCACCCTTGGGCTGCAGTGTTACCTGTGTTCTTAATGCTCACAGGGGTGCTTTGACTTCTATTGCCTTGAGTGACTTGGCCAAATGAAATTCCGTTACTGCTTGCACTCGGGATACTGAGCGAAGCAGTGTTTGGAGTGGCTGTTCCAAATACTTTAACGGGAGAGCAGGCACACAGGGCGCAACTCAAGATGACACTTGAGGTAATATTTATGATGCGTTTAGAGATGAATGCGCTCATATGATAATTATACATCCGTGATATATAAAGTCAAAAATAAAGTAATTACAGCTAGTTGCAGTGGTGACACATCTTGTAATTATTGACGAAATGAACAATTGTAAATGGATTTCATTCAGAGGAATTACGCGCGCTCATTGGAAACGGAAGCGGGATACCGCTTTGTGATGAGGAATAGGGAATGCTCAATTTTTAGACACTTTTTCTTTTTCTTCTGACTTAAGTTTATTCACCCCGTTACCGATGAGTCTTTGACGAAGGTATGATTAACTTATGAGTGATTCATCAGTATTAAAAAAATTCGGGAAGTATTTTCTTCTCGATCGCATTGGCGAGGGCGGGATGGCAGACATCTTTCGTGCGCGCGGTGCTACGCTTGAATCAAATGGCCGTTTACTCGTCATTAAGCGAATCCAAGCCGCATTCGGCAATAATGCCGAATTTCTACAAATGTTTAAATCTGAAGTACAAGTGACGATGCGCTTTACCCATCCCAATATTGTACAGCTTTATGAATCAGGCGAAGAAGGTGGCCAGCAATACATTGCCATGGAGCTTGTTGATGGTCGAAATCTGAGACAAGTTCTTTCCAAGCTAGCGCACAAGCAAATGAGAATACCAGTTGCGGCATCGTGCTACGTGATTGAGCAAACAGCCGCTGGCCTTCATTACGCACATACCTTTAAAGATCGAATCACGGGGGAACCACTCAATATTGTTCATCGTGATGTGAGTCCTCAAAATATCATTGTATCTTATGATGGCAATGTGAAAATGATTGATTTTGGAATTGCAAAAGCAACGACGAATGGCGAAGCCACCCGTGCTGGCGTCATTAAGGGAAAACTCAGTTACTTGTCGCCTGAACAAGTCATGGGTGAAGTATTGGATGCACGATCAGACGTGTTTGCGCTCGGGATTGTTCTTTGGGAATTGCTCACCGGTAAACGGTTATTTGTTGCAGAAGGTGATAATGAGTTTCAAGTTTTAAAAATGATTGAAAGTTGTAACACTTTTGTTAAACCACCTTCAAAATATAATCCCGACGTACCCAAAGAGCTTGATGAAGTGGTCCTCCGTGCACTCACTCGCGATGTTAAAAAACGATACCAAAGTGCCGATGAACTTGCGCGTGCTCTTAAAAAAATTCTAGCTGTTCAATATTCAGAGTTTAGTCCATCTGATCTTTCCCATTTTATTAAAAAACTTTTTCATGATTTGATCGTTGAAGATCGAAAGCAAATTCAACAGTTAAATGCGCGTGCGGAAGAGCTGATTACTCTTGGACTTGCACCTATTAAAGAGGCAATCATTACTCAAACTGGTACTGGAACTGGATCAGCCGTGCCGGCAAAAGATCAAACTAGAATTTCTAATTTTATTGGGAATAAATTTGATAAATCTCAGATCAATGGCGCGGATAAGCTAGAAATGGCAGGCCAACCGCAAAGACAAATGAAAGTGGCGCGTCCACAGAGTGCTCCAGGCACTGGGCAAAATGCCCAGCGAAAAACTCATTCACAACCTACACCCGTAGATCATGAGGCTTCAAAAACGAGTAGTTTTGGAGTATTCAAAGCGATGATGGCGGTTGCCGCCATCGGCGGTATCGTATTTTATGGATACCCATTTTTAAAAGCTGCGAATACGCTTCCTGGGAATTCCACAGCGGATCGCGCACCATCTGAAGCGAAGCCAGCCATCGTAAATGGTAAAACGGTAGCACTTAAGTTTAGAGTTTTTCCTGATGGAGATATTTCAAAGACGAAAGTAACGGTGAATGCACAGCCTGTAGATCTTGCGAGCAATCAAATTGATGTTCCCGTGGGTGATTTAGTGGAAGTGGTAGTAGAACGAACAGGTTTCGTCGGTTTTAGAAAAGAATTTACGATTAAAGAAGCAGAATTAGGCGATGCTAAAGAATGGAACTTGGATGTAAAACTTGAGCCCATGGTGTACGGTACAATTACCTTAAGCACTAAGCCTGCGCTCGCTGATGTAGTGATTGTGAGCTTAGACCAACGATCACCTGCATCCTCCATAAAACCGCTGGTGCTTAAAACACCTATTTATAGAGAAAAGCTTCCCGCAGGTAATTATAAAATCATGATTAAAAATGAAGTGCTTGGAATTGAAAAAACGATTCAAGTTGAAATTAAAGAAGGGAAGGAAGAGAATTTTCCTGACCTGCAGCTTGACGCTAAAAGCTAGTTATTCTGAATCATTCCCTAAGTTACTATAAAGTGTACTTATATCCCACACCATAAATACTTTGAATATGAGAGTTCATTTCGGGAATTTTCTTTCGTAGAGAACGAATGTGTACGTCGATGGTGCGGTCGGAGGTTTGAGTAGCGGTATCTCTCCAAATCTCTTTCATAATCTCATCGCGCGACACGACGACTCCGTTTCTAATCGAAAGGAGGCGCAGGATATCGTATTCCGTCAAGGTCAGGTTGAAAATGGTGCCATTATAAGAGGCAGTTCTCTTTTCAGTATTAATTTCGAGATTCCCAATTTTTATAACTGTCGCAGGGCCAGCATTTTGAGAGCGAGAAAGCCTCGATTTTACTCGGGCAAGAAGCTCTTTATGGTCAAAGGGTTTTGGAAGATAATCATCAGCCCCCATCGACAAGCCATAAGTAATTTCGGCGGTCGTATTTTTTCCCGATAAAAAAATAACAGGAATACTTTGCGTTCTTGGGTCAATTTTAAGTTCTTTACAAGTGTCGTAACCATTCAGCGTCGGCATGACCACATCAAGGACGATGAGTTCAGGCTGCTCACTCCTGGCCTTTTGGATCCCATCCAAGCCATTTTCTGCAATCAGCACTTCGAATTCACGGCCCAGCATCACTTGAAGAAATCGACGAGTGTCTGGGTTATCCTCGATGACGAGGATTTTGTGTTTCATGATGAGTGGGGCTCCCTCATTTTTCACTCCAGAGTTTTTCCATCATGGGATTAAGTCGGCCCGCGATTCCATTTTGAGGCTCAGCCAATGTATTTTCCTTACTTTTCAGCTCTTTCATGCGATCAAATTGAGTTTGGATCGTTGATTTTAATTCGCTGTTTTCTTGGAGTAGTTGTTCAGCTTGAGCCTTCAGTTTTTCACGTAATTCAACTTTGTTTTGCAGGATTTGCACTTGTTTCGTGAGTGCCATTTCGGTCACATTACGATGAGCCTGAATGGATTCGATATCAGATTGAGCGACGTAAAAACTGATTTGCCTTGATAAGGCAATCGTCTTGAGTTCTAGAATAATGGATTGTAATTCCTGGTCGGGCGCCGATAGGGTCGCTGGACTCAAATCGAGAATGACATAGCTGGGTTTTGATTCCAAGAACCGTGATACGCCAAGCCGAAGCACTTGAAGGTCTCGGCGTTCGATTGCACCTTGGACTGTAAAAGTATGAATTTGATTTTCGATAGCAAAGAGGAGTTTCATCGTCTTTTAGTTTCTCATAAAATTGCGCATCAGCAAATAGTCAAGCCATTGTCGCATGTGGAGCGCTCTCCTTTTGACCGAGGCGGCAGAATTTGCCCATCTCGAGTTTTGGCGTCTTAATCCGATAAGACACATAGGATGAAGAAGCAATTATTGATATGGGTTGGATTATTTTTAGTTTTCAGTCAGACGGCCCATGCGCGTCCGTATAACTATCCTGCCATTCGCTATGAAAGTGTGACGAGTGAGTCGATGGGCGGAGTGACGTTGCCACTGAGTGATGACATTGGAAACGCGCTCATGAACAATCCGGCAGCACTGGCAAAAAATACTAAATTTAGAGCTGAGATTATTAATTTAAATTTGGATGCAAACACGAGCATGGTTTCAAATATCGGCCTCAATACTTTAAAAATGACCGGATTAAGCGGTATGGAGTCGAGTTTAAACAGCAATACTAACCAAATTTACGGAGCAGCATATAGTAATATGAGCGCCGTGGCCTGGGGTGGTCTTGGAATAGGGTTGCTTATGCAAGAACGTTCAGTGGCTTATTCTGATGGTACAAATATTCATTATCAAACCTTGAGCCAAACAGTACCGACTATCGGCTATGGCTTTTCACTGGCGCGGGGAATCGTGAGGGTGGGTTATAGCTTTCAATATGTGAATGAAACGACCGGCACTGGGCAGGCAGCGGCAACTGATTCCACCGCATCTTTTTTAAATGGCCTCGATCAGGGTCATGGCTTTTCTCAAAATGCTTCTGTGAATTTTGTTTTTCCATTCACCTATCTTCCTACCGTTTCCATTATTGGAAGAAACTTAGGAGGTCTTCATTATACTTCGGGCAGCTTGGCCTCTTTCGGGAATGGCGTGGTGGGACTTCCTGCCGATGAGCCTACCAGTGTCGATGCTTCTCTTAATTTTACAGTTAGAATTTCGGGTGAGCTAAAATCAGGATGGTATTTTCAATATAAAGATATGACTGGCACCTCTGGTTTACCATTTTTAGAAAAGCTCAACACCGGTCTTGAAGTCAATGTTTCGAAATCGGTAAGCGTGAGAGCGGGATTGACGGGGACTCAATTCTCAGCAGGCTTTGGCTATAAAAGTGATATGAGTGAAATCAACTTAGCGTGGTACCACGAACAAACTCCGTTTCCAGGGTTATCTTATTGGGATACCCGATATGCACTTCAGTATAAAATTTATTTTAAAGATAAAAATGCGAGAGATCGCAACAGCGAGGTTAAGGGGCAATGATGAAAAAAGAAATCAGTGGTTGGAGCGTTTTGGGGCGGGACCTACGAACAGAACAACAGTGGATATCTGAACTTAAAACATTTCAAAGAACAGCTGGTGGGGCATTAGGTAAGCAGGTGTATTCTGTGAATGAACAACTGAATCCGATCATCTTAATTGATGCAAAAAAAGAGGGTTGGCAGGCATGGGCGAAAAACTTAAATCGTCTCGGGAAAAGTGTTTTCATGGTAATAGAAGAAACGAGCTTTTTACCAGTCGCAAAAGACTTAGACTTGGTTGATGATGTAATCGTTTATCCTTTTAGAGTGGCTGAGCTTCTCAGCAAGTGTCGCTTGCATCATTTATCAGTACAAGCACAAGTTGAACTGCAGGCGCTCATGACTGAAGTGGCGAGCACCCAGGAAACCCTGTCACGCACGAATGAAACTTTAGAACGAATTCTCACGGCGAAAACACCAAAACGATTCACTGGAATTAAAGGCATCAATATCATGAGTAAACATCTGTCCGGGTTAAAACCAGGTGGAGACTACTTTGATGTTTTTGAATCAGAACGAAAAGACCACGTAAATTTTCTATTGGCTGACAGTTCAAGTTACGGTGTTTCGAGTGCTCTTCTTGGAATGATTTTATCGAGTTCGGCAAAAATGGCGAATGGGGCGAGTATGAATGCGGGAGCGTGGATCAATGCGATTCACCAGGAATTGCAAATTACTCTGGGTGAAAAAGAACACATGAGTGTGTTCTTTGGCCGGCTTAATCGACGTGATTTTTCGTTTCATTATCAGGTTTATGGTTCAATCGAAATTTACATTGTGGAACAAAACGGTGAATGCCACCATCTAGAAAAACAGGGTAGCCGCATTCATTCTAAGAGTGAGCCAATTACCACAACTGAACGAGTCATTCACTTAAATCCAAAAGACAGGATTGTCATTCTGTCGGACGGCTTTGTAAATGGCATTGGCGGTGAGTTTCAACTTCAAAAAATATTCCATCAAAAGATGGAAAAAGATCCCTTCACTTT
>CAIMWN010000226.1 GCA_903845155.1 Oligoflexia bacterium | reverse complement strand
GTTTTTCTGGAGCCTGTTAAGCAAAATAAGTAAAAATACTGATGAGGGGGTGGCGTGGAGGGTCAAAACGGCATGATCATGCAGGTTCAAATCTGCCTATTGTAATATTACGTTGATATAATATTAGATGAGTGTAATATGTATAACGAGTGAGGAATTCCGATGAATCGTATTGCGTTAACTAAGTTATTGAAAAAATGTGATGAAGTAAGCCAAGTCTTGAAGTCGCTCTCCCATCCGGTGCGATTGAAGGTGCTTTGTTATGTCATGGACGAAGCAAAAACCGTGAATGATTTAACCGAATTTTGCGGTATTTCGCAATCGGCGATGTCGCAATTTCTAGCCCGAATGCGGTCGGAGGGTGTGTTGAGTTCTAGGAAAGAAGGAACCTCTGTGTATTACAGTCTTTCTGAGCCAAAATTGAAAAAACTGCTTCAAGCCGTGAAGGAGATCTATTGCCCATGAGAAATCTTATTATTTTAGTTACTCTATTGAATGTGCGAACCGTTGGGGCTGCGCCAGTTGATTTCGAGTCAATTTGGGACCAGACGAAAGCGACTTCTCCCGTGATTGCGCAAGTACAGCATTTGTTAAATGCTGCGCAGCTTGCCTCACGACGAACAAAGCTCGCTTGGCTGCCATCTTTGAGCTTCGGAGCAAAAGCCTATGAGACGAATGATCCTGCCGACGTTTTCTTCTCAGACCTCTCGCAAAGACAAATCAATGTGAGCGACTTTACTCCCTCAACCTTGAATCAGCCGGGAAGGCATCTCTTTGAACGTTTTTCGCTTGGACTTGATCTTCCGCTGTATGAGGGAGGGAGACGACTTTCAGAAATTCGCGCACAAAATGAAATAGAAATCTTGAATTCAAAGCAAAAAGAACTGACTACCATCCAAGAGTATGTTGAAGCTGCCTCCGCTTATTGCAATTTAGGTTCAGTTAAACAAGCGAGTGAGAGACTCAAAAGTTTGGCCGAGCAGGTAACGCAGGTTCTATCGAAGTACTCTATTGGGAGCCAAGCAAATCCGGTAGGCTACTCAGGACTGCTTGGCTTGAAAAGTCTGAAAAACCGGGTTTTGAGTGAGCTTTTTACCATGCAAGCAAATCAGGAGAAGTATTTGATTACCCTCTCTGAGAAGACAAAAACGGAAGTGAATTCATGGGAACCTAAAATTGAACCAGTACTTGTTTTTTTAGATCGGGTCGTACCGGTTTCTATGTCGGACAGTGTCTCGCTGATGAGTGAGGTAGCACTTGCACGCGCAAACGCGTTTGAAGAAATGAAAAATGCCGAGAAGTCAGGCTACTTGCCAAAATTGGGTATTTTCGCAGACGAGTCTTTAACGCATGGGGATCGTGACACGGGTACGAGTTATGCTGCGGGGTTGTACTTGCAGTGGTCGTTGTTTAGCCCCGATCATCTGGGCAAAGTAACAGAACGGAATGAACTGAAGCTCGCTGCCGACGCCGAGGTCGATCAAGCAAAGCAAGTGGGTAACATCGCAAAAGTTACTTTAGCAAAGGGCGAAGCCCTGATGAAAAAGAATTTGGAGCTACTGAACGATAGCGAAAAATTACTTTCAGAACAAGTCAAAGTGACGAGTAATCTATTTCACTCAGGTGCCATTACCGCTCTGCAGTTAGCTGAAGTGTTGAATAGGAGAGTGGACTTAATTTTGAATTTACGAACACTGGAGCAAGGGCTTATTGACTTACGTACGAAGCGACTCACCCAAACTCATGCAGAAGGAATTCACCTATGAACCCAATTAAACAGAGTGCTCATGGATTTGCAGGGCGACTAGCATCGTTGTTTCTTAATTCAAAACTAACACCGGTAATTGCTGTTTCATCAATACTTTTGGGACTCATGGCAGTTTGGCTGACGCCTAAAGAAGAGGAGCCTCAAATCTCAGTTCCGATGATTGATGTTTCTGTTTCGGTGCCGGGGCTAGAAGCCGCTGAGGTAGAACGAAAGGTGACGGAACCAATTGAACGAGCGCTTTGGGGATTAGATGGGGTGGAATATGTTTACTCTTCATCGAGGGCACATGGAGCACTCGTAACGGTTCGTTTTAAGGTGGGCGAGCCGATGGAGCCCAGTCTGGTTAAAGTTCATCATAAACTGATGACCGTTCGTTCTGAGTTACCTAGTTTTGCCATGACTCCAGAAGTGAAATCTTATTCGATTGATGACGTTCCTTTTTTGGCGTTGACGTTTAGTTCCGAAACCCTTTCCGGCTTCGAGCTGAGAACAAAAGTTGCACCCCTAGCACGCGAGTTTTCGAGTACGCCTGATTTGGCAAAAGTAGAGTTAAAAGGCGGGCAAAAACGCTCTATTCGTGTGGTAGTGGATCCAAAAAAACTCGCCACTCAGGGCATCTCTTTACTCACGGTCGTGGAGCAACTCAAAAAAAGTAATGTGAGTCTTCCTGCCGGAAAAAACTGGAGTGATTCCACTGTGTACGATGTGGACGTGGGTGGACGATTAACGACGATTGAAGACGTGCGTTCGATTGCACTCGGGCAGCGTGCAGGGAGAGTGATTCATCTCCATGATATTGCTTTGGTCAGTGATGGCCCGGAGGAATTGCTTCGGGCTTCAGTATTACTCGATAAGGCGAGTGGCGGTGTTCCGCAGAATGCAGTCTCCATTATATTTTCAAAACGAAAAGGAACAAACGTAGTGGAACTGTCTCGGCATTTGCTCGATCGTGCAAAGACATTTTCGAAAGAATTGCCGAGCGAGATCAGCATGACCGAAGTCCGCAATTACGGTTCTACGGCTGATGAAAAATCGAAAGAACTGATTGAGCACTTAATGATTGCGACGCTTTCGGTAGCGGCCCTTATTGCGCTCATCATGGGAGTGCGTGCATCGCTCGTCGTGGCGATTGCGATTCCCGTGACCCTCGCGCTCACGCTCGCGATTTACTATTTCTTAGGTTACACCTTGAATCGGATCACCTTATTTGCTCTTATTTTTTCTATCGGAATTTTAGTTGATGACGCCATTGTCGTCGTCGAGAACATTGAACGGCATTTTTCAGAAAATCCAAAATTAGGATTAGTAAAGGCTGCGCTCAACGCGGTTTCAGAAGTGGGAAATCCTAATATTTTGGCCACGGTCGCCGTGATTGCGGCGATTTTACCTATGGCCTTTGTGAGTGGCATGATGGGCCCCTATATGAAACCCATTCCTGTGGGTGCAAGTCTTGCCATGATTTTATCTTTACTGGTTGCTTTCATCGTTACGCCTTGGGCTTCGGTACGAATTTTAAAAGCACATGCGCACGCAAAAGGCGAAATCGGTGAAGGAAGACTAGATGCACTCTACCGTAGAATCATGAATGCATTGCTTTCATCCAGAATTTCAGCGCTGAAGTTTGGTGGCTTAATTGCGGTTCTTTTCGCTCTTTCCCTTTCGCTTCTTTATTTTAAGGTAGTAAAAGTTAAAATGCTGCCGTTTGATAATAAAAATGAATTTCAAGTCCTTCTTGATTTTAGGAGCACAAGCCCCCTGCGTAATACGCTTGCGCTTTCTACTGAGCTTTCAAAAACAATCTTAGCTAATCACGAAGTGAAGAAGGTGCAAGTTTATGTGGGTGAATCGGCCCCGTTTTCATTCTCGGGTATGGTAAAACATACCTTCCTGCGTGGTGAAGATGATCAAGCTGATCTACAAGTGGTCCTAAGTGAAAAGAATGATCGAAAATTATCGAGCCATCAAATCATTGAGAGTTTGCGCCCGGCCATCACCGTGTTTGGGCAAAAGTACGGAGTGGCGACGAAAGTGCTTGAGATCCCTCCCGGGCCGCCGGTGTTGGCAACCATGATTGCGGAAGTGTATGGCCCCTCACGCGCGAGTCGCGAAAAGGTCGCTGCCGAAGTTTATGAAATATTTAAGTCGGAAAAAAGTGTGGTGGATCTAGATAGCACTTCACGTCTCGGTCGTCCGCGTATGGTCTATGCGTTTGATTACTTAAAAGGGGGCGAGCTTGGTGCCAATAGTGCTCAGTTTGCAAGGCTCGGTCAGGCGATTTTTTCTGAGTCACGAGTGAGTTACCTTGATGAATCTTCCCATCCTGAAGAAATCGGCATAGACCTATCGATTAGTCATGAAATGAGAAGCGGCAATCAACCCTTTCTGGATGAGTCAATTCCATCGCTTGAATCGGGAACGATGAAGGCGGCACTTTTAAGTAAGAAAGTTCAGTTCTTAGATAGCCCAACTCTTTACCGTAAAAATTTAAAGCCAGTATCCTATGTAATGAGTGAGTTGAGTGGGAGTGAGGAAGCGCCCGTCTATGGAATATTGAAATTGCAACCGCAAATCAAGTATCCCACTCAGACAGCTGAAGTTCCCTGGAATACGGAGGCTCCGGTGGTGAAGTGGGATGGAGAGTGGTACATCACTTACGAAGTGTTTCGTGATTTAGGCGGAGCGTTTGCAGTAGTGATTTTGCTAATTTATATTTTAGTACTCGGTTGGTTTAGGAGTTATGCAGTGCCTTTGATCATCATGGCTCCCATTCCGATTAGTTTAATCGGAATTCTACCCGGGCATGGTTTGCTCGGCGCTTACTTCACTGCGACTTCGATGATTGGGTTTATTGCCGGGGCTGGAATTATAGTCAGAAACTCCATTATCTTGGTCGATTTCATTGAGCACCAGCTCAAGAAGGGTATGGAGCTAAAAGAAGCAGTGATCAGTGCGGGGATATTGCGATTTAGGCCCATGCTCCTTACTGCAGCAGCAGTGGTGGTGGGAAGTGCTGTGATGCTTGCTGATCCGATTTTCCAAGGTCTGGCTATCAGCCTCATGTTTGGTGAAGTGGCTGCAACTTTACTGAGTCGTTTTGCGGTACCCGTACTTTATTTTTGGGTAGTGGGACATGCTCGAGTCAGAGCAATTCAGAAAGAAGTGAAACAAGAAGAAATCGCGCTCCTCCCAGTCGATGAGCGGTGATTCGTATTTTTGCAACGACTATCAATGGCCGATGTGTTTGGCAAGCTTGGTGTCGGTCTGCTGAATGTGGCTTGTGAGCCAACTTTTTAGAAAAGTAATGAGTTCTTGCGAAAGATCGGCATCACCACTTTTAAATTTAGTTTGAAAATCGATGACTTGTTTTCTCAGTGCATCGTGCATGGCTTTGTGCTGTTCAAAATCAGCGTAATGACTATCGGTCATAAACTTTTCTTCAGTTTTGAAGTGGTAATCCGTGTATTCAATCAATTGCTCGAGAATAATTTCTACACCCAGTCGCATTTCAGCGCCGCTGTTAACCATGTCGTACAGGCTGTTTGCCTTATCGAACAAAGCTTGGTGTTGATAATCGATGTCTTCATTGCCAGTTGCGAATTTTGGGGACCATTCAAAAAATTTCATCTTTCGATAATATAAAGAATTTATAAAAATCCCAAGATGTAAAAAAAATGACTCGCTATTTTTATTGCTTACTCTTTTACGAGATGCGTCTTTGCTTGAACTTGGTTCAAAAGGGGACGATTTGTCTCAAAGTCGGTAATGTTTTGAAGAGTCGTTTCTGCAATTTTCTGAAGCGCTTCTTTGGTGAGAAATGCCTGATGTGACGTCATGAGTACATTTGGAAAAGTAATGAGTCGAGCCAGCACATCATCTTTTAAAACATGTTCGGATAAATCTTTATAAAAAATTCCTTCTTCTTCTTCATAAACGTCGAGGCCCGCTCCTCCTATTTTGCCTGATTTCAAGGCTTCAATGAGTGCGAGTGAATCAATCAACGCACCTCGTCCGGTATTGATGATGAGGATGCCGTCTTTCATTTGAGGGAGTGTTTCCGAGTTCACCAAGTGATGGGTAGATGGCAAAAGTGGCACATGCAATGAAATGACATCGGCCCTTTGGTAGAGTTCGGAGAGTGACACGTAAGTGACTGTCTTTTTGGCCACCAGTTCTTGGTTCACAAATGAGTCATAGGCAATCACGTCACAGCCAAAGCCCTTCATGATCGTGGCAAAAACGGCGCCGATGCGGCCGGTTCCAATCACGCCTACCGTTTTTCCGTACAAATCGAAACCCATGAGCCCTTCCAGTGAAAAGTTTTGCCCATGAACCCGCATGTAGGCTTTATGTATTTTGCGATTGACTGAAAGTAAAAGTCCAACTGCGTACTCCGCAACTGCGTGTGGTGAGTAGGCCGGCACACGCACCACGGTTAGGCCCAGTTTTGCAGCCGCGACCAGATCGACGTTATTATACCCGGCCGAACGAAGGGCGATTAAACGCACTCCTCCGGTCTTGAGTGCATTTAAGGTTTGAGCATCGACGTGATCGCTCACAAAACAACACACACCATCAAACCCTTGGGCGAGGGGGGCCGTCTGTTCGTTGAGCATGGGCTCAAAAAAAGTGAGGCTGTGATGGTGTTCCGCATTGACGGCGTTTAAAAATTTTTTTTCAAAATGGTGGGAGCTAAAAACAGCGATTTTCATAGCTTTTTCCATATCAAAAATTGCACGCTAATTCAACAGAGTTTGCCTCAGGCCAGGAAATAGCATCGCAGAGTGTGAACGGAGAGGAAATGAGTTTACTTAGAATCGCCGTAAAGGTGGTGTATCAGTTTGAAGCGAGAAGGGTTTCTAGGTTTTTTTCTTACGAGTAAGAACAGCGATAGCCTGAGAAAGTGTCAAGGCATCGACCGGCTTTGCAAGATGTTGAGAAAAGCCAGCAGCTAGGGCCAAACGCACGTCTTCGCTTCCTGCATATGCCGAAAGGGCAATTGCCGGAGTTTTTTTTCCTTGGTCAGTTTTTAATGCCCTGATCTTTTTAATTAAGGCATAGCCATCTTCGCCGGGCATGCCAATGTCGCTTACCAAAATGTCGGGTTTAGAGGCCAGAAATTGTTTCAAAGCGTTGTCGGCTGAATCTGCAGTGCTGACTTCAGCTCCCAAAGATACGAGCATTTGAGCAAGCGCCCCCCGCGCGTCGGCTTCATCATCGACTAAAAGAAGGCGAGTCCCTTTTAAAATGACAGGAGTTCCATTTGTAAACTTAGGTGAAGGAAGAAGTAAGCTCGTTTGCGTGCTTGCATGTGTTTTGGTTTCGTAAGGCTTCAAGGGCAGAGTAAGGGTAAATATCGAACCCTTGCCTACGCCTGGACTTTCTGCTTTCACCGTACCACCATGCATTTCTATTAAGCTTTTCACGATGGACATTCCTAAGCCTAAACCCCCATAGGTTCGAGTGGTAGAACTATCGGCTTGGGTAAAGCGTTCAAAAATATGAGGCAGAAATTCTGCTTTGATGCCGCAGCCTGAATCGCTAATTTGAATCCGCGCAGCTTGGATAGTGTCTTTTGGCACCTGGTCTACCTTAACTAGGATTTTAGAGTTTTTATGTGAAAATTTAATCGCGTTAGTCAGTAAGTTCCAAATTACTTGTTGAAGCCGTGCGGGGTCGGCAAGAACGCGACCGTCAATGCTATTGAACTCGGTCTCAATTTCAATAGACTTCATGAGGGCGAGGGGGTGAACCACCTCAAGCGCGGCGTGAATAATTTCAGCAGGGTCTATTTCGCTAATATTCAATAATAACTTTCCCGAGTGAATTCTAGAAACATCCAACAGGTCATCAATGAGCTGACTTTGAGATTTGGCACTTCGTTCTATTACTTGAATCCCCTGTTTTAATTTCTCCCCTTCGGCCATGCCGAGGCTTAGGATTTGCGACCACGTAAGAATAGTGGTCAAAGGGGTGCGAAGTTCATGCGAGAGAGTGGCTAAAAATTCATCTTTAATTCGATTTGTTTGTTCTGCTTCGCTGCGCAACTCCCGCTCACGGGCGAGAATTCGATTTCGCTCTTGCTCGATCTTCTTTACTTCAGAAATATTCCGTACGATACAAGTGACGAGCACATCGTATTGAGTGCGTACCGGGCTTAAGGACACATCAATCGGAAACTCTGTTCCGTCTTTACGGATTCCGTAAAGCTCGAGGCCCTTGCCCATTTCTCTGGGGGTGGGATGAGCAACGTAGTTGGCATGGTTGCCCTTGTGTTTTTCGCGGTTTCTCGCGGGGATGAGGCGTTCGTAATTTTGATCGAGCAATTCATTCGGCGCGTACCCAAACATCTCCTCAAACTTATGATTTACGAATTTAATCAAGCCATTTTGATCGGTAACCATGATGCCGTCGTAGGAACTTGCCAGAATACCCTTATATTTTTCTTCAGACTCCCTGAGTTTAATTTCATTTAAACGGCGGTCAGTCAGGTCTTCAATGGCGAGAAGGATCGCACTTTCACCTGATCCTGTTAGCTGTGTTTTGGTGGCACTTAAAAGGAGAACCCGTTTACCAATCTTCGGAAAGTCCTGCTCGATTTCCACATTTTGAAAGGTACTACTTTCAGTAAAAGTCTTATTTAAGATCCCGATTAGTTTTGGAATGTTCCATGTACCATTCCCTAATTCAAAAATATATTTTCCTTCAATTTCTGAGCGAGGGCTCTGAAAATTATTACAAAAAGCTTGATTGGCCAGTTTGATTCGTCTTTCGGCATTGATGACGAGTAGGGGAATCGCAAGTCCTTCAATAATGGCGATGCAGTCATCGCGCGATCGTTTCAGCTCTTCTGCATTTCGTTTTAAGGTGTCAATTTCGATGAACGCAATGACCGCTCCATCAATTTTATTTTCGACCGTTCGATAGGGCCTGACTTGGAGGCGGTGCCATTTGCCTGTTCCGTCTTGGGCATCCATTTCCTTAATTACGCTCGTTTTCATTACTTCTGAAACGATTTTATCTAAGTGCTGTATATGAATATCGGGTTTAATGTCGCCGATAGGGCGGCCGACATCAGCAGGAATGATTTTTAGCGGCTTACTGGCGTTGGGTGTAAATCGGCGAATTTTACTATCAGATCCAACCAGCGCAATCGGAATATCTACGCTACTTAAAATATTGTTCAAATCATTGGCGGCCTGTAAGAGTTCAGCGTTTCTGATTTGAAGTTCATCATTTACGGTAGTAAGTTCTTCGTTACTCGATTGCAGTTCTTCCTTTGCGGTTTCTAGCTCCTCATTCGTGCTTTGAAGTTCTTCGTTAGTAGATTGCAATTCTTCATTGGATGCAGTGAGCGCTTCCTGGGTGGTTTCATACTCCTCGGAAAGTGACTGTTGATAGTCTTGGTTGGCAAGAAGTTTTTGTCGCATCTCACTCAATGATTTCTCTTTGCTATGAAGGCGTCCTTTTGACCGCACTCCCTTGGGGGACAGAGCTATTTTTTCTTCCTCAAAGTAAATGGAAAAAAAGAGCTCCTTAGAACCAGCAATTCGAATGGGCGCTACTCTGAGAGTGACGGTGCGCATTTTGCCTTGTATTTTGAAGGTGATGCCTTCTCTTTTAACGGAAACGCCTTTTTTGTGGGCAATTTCAATCATGGAGCGAAGTTCGATCACCAGCTCACGACGTACCATTTTGAGAAGACTTAAGCTCACTTGTCCGCTGGGAAGTTCAAGAAAGGGAGCAGTGTGACCACGAGCCTGTAAAATCTCAAATGAGTCATTAATCACCACGCTCGGCGGGGAGTATTCCACCAAGGTCATTCGATCTGCCTCTCTTTGTATGTCTTGCCGACTTACGGCGAGCGAAGCTACGTTGGCGGCGATATTCACTGCTTCGGGTATAAAACGATTCATCGGAAATTGAACTCGAGTACTGCTCGCTGTATTTTTCTTGGAGTAGAATCTATTGTTCTTATCCACAGTTGAAAAAAGCTTTGAAAACTCATTGACTGTTTCCGAACTACCTAACCAAAGAACGCCTTCTGGCTTTAATGCATAATGAAAGATGGGCATGACGCGTTTTTGTAGCTCGGAATTGAAGTAAATAAGTAGGTTTCTGCAAGAAATCAGGTCTACCTTTGCAAAAGGTGGATTGATCGTGCAATCGTGTTTTGAAAACACACAAGTATCACGTAATTGTTTCGATACCTTATATCCGCCTTTAGTTTTCTCAAAAAACCGACTTAGTCTTGATTTTGAAACATCCTTGCTAATAGTCTCAGGATAAATCCCCAGTCTCGCCTTACGAATAGCTTCTTCACTGATATCAGTAGCAAAAATTTGGATAGGAATGGAGCCAGCATGGGCATCCATTGCTTCAAAAAATGAGATGGCGATGGAGTAGGCTTCTTCACCGGTGGCGCAGCCCGGTACCCAGATTCTAAATGGGTGAGTAGAATCAAAGTTTTTCAAGTATTTTGGAAAGACTTTATTTTTTAAAGCTAAAAAAGATTTTTGATCCCGAAAAAAGCGGGTAACATGAATGAGTGCTTCATTAAATAGTTTTTGAATTTCTTCTCGATGAGTTTCAAGATAATGAACGTAGTCGCTATAATTCTTGATTTTAAGTGCAACTAAGCGGCGGGTGATTCGCCGTTCAATCGTATTCAGTTTGTACTGAGAAAAATCAGCCTGAGTTTCCTTTTGTAATAACGCAAATATTCGCTTTAGATTCTCTGGTTTACTCTGATGTTTGGTGTGGTCTTGTTGGGGTGAGGGCTTTTTACAAGTTTCGATGATTTTCTTTGCGAGTGCATCTGGCTTCTCAACAAAATCTACCTTGCCCGTGGCAATTGCATTGCGTGGCATCCCATCGAATTTTGCAGAAGCAGGATCTTGGGCCAAGGTAATTCCTTTTTTTGCCTTAATCGCAATAATGCCTTTGGTTCCGTCGCTTGCCACTCCCGATAATACAATCCCGATCGCCTTTTCCCCTAATTCCCGTGCAAGTGATTTAAAAAGTAAATCAATGGGCTTGTGCTCAAGTGCCGTCTTACTGCGAGGTGAAAATTTTAAGTGACTTTTGTGCAGGATCAGATCGTGATTTGCAGGTATGACATAAATGTGGCCTTTGGTGATCCGTTCATTATTTTTTGCGATGGATATAGGAAGAGCAGTCGCTCTCGATAAAATCTCAACGGAAAGGCTTTCGTGGGTGGGGTCCAGGTGTTGAATGATAATGATGGCCATCTCTAAATTGGCAGGGAGAGGGCGCAAAAACTGAGCGAGTGCTTCTAAGCCACCAGCAGAGGCACCAATCCCAACAACGGGAAAATTGAGTTTTAAGGCAGCTCTCTTTGATTGACTTGCAGTTGCGGATCTCCGTGGTTTCATTGAGTAAAATATATGGCTTAAGTTGAAACTTGTCGAGGCAAGAAAAGTTTCAATTCTAAAGATTGTGTTAAGATTATGTAACGTGACTCGATTTGCTTTTTCATTTACATACTACCAATAGACGCAGACAATTCAAAATACGATGAGGTTTTGTGAAAAATAAAGGCTCTATTTTAGTAATTGAAGATGATATCGAAATTCAAGAAATATTTAAAATGTTACTTGAACAAGAGGGCTTTTCCGTAACCGCAGTCGCAACCTGTGCAGAAGCCCTTCAATTCATGCGCTCTGACACCCGCTATTCGCTTATCCTTTTAGACAATATCCTCCCCGATATGAGAGCACTCGAGTTTTTAGATAAGTTAGACCATGATCATCTTGGCGCCGAAGTTCCCGTGATCCTATGTTCGGGGACAGCCGAATTGAAAGAAATCAAGATGCCTGCACAAGTGGTTGCACTTTTGCCAAAACCATTTCAAATTGAAGATTTTTTTTCCGCGGTGAGAAAATTCGCCAGCTAGCCGAGCGATTGGGTCAGCTGGGAATCAGATCTGGGGTGGTTCAGAGCCCAGAACATTTTTAGTTCACCCTCATCTAAGGTTTCTTTTACTAAAAGTTGTTCCACACATTTTTCAATAAATGGTCGATTTTGGCGAATGGTGTCAAATGCAAGTGTGAAGGCGCGGTCAATGAGCTGTTTACTTTCATCATCAATCAATTGGGCAGTGTGCTCGCTGTAGTCATGGCTTTTCACCATGAGTTGCGCGTTGAGAAGGGGAGCGCTTTCCCTGTCATAAGTGAGTAAGCCAAGCTCTGTGCCCATGCCATAGCGAGTGATCATCGCACGTGCAATGTCGGTCGCCTTATCTAAATCATCTGCGGCACCGGTGGAGATATCTTTTAAAAAAAACTCCTCAGAGGCTCGGCCGCCTAAGAGCACTGATAATTTGTGCTCTAATTCTGTTTTACTGATCAGGTAACGATCTTCAGTGGGCCTTCTCATGGTGTACCCCAGTGCGCCGATACCACGGGGAATGATGCTCACTTTGTGCACGGTCTCTCCATGTTCAAACTCAAAGGATAAAGTGGCGTGCCCCATTTCATGGAAGGCGACTCGCCTTTTTTCATCAGGACTGAGCACTCGGCTCTTCCGTTCCAAGCCCCCCACAATTCTCTCAATTCCTGCGGTAAAATCAGGTTGATCTACTGTGGTAGCATTTCTTCGGGTGGCAATGATGGCTGCTTCATTAACGAGATTCGCAAGATCAGCCCCTGAGAAACCGGCAGTGAGACTTGCGAGCACATCAGCATCCACCGAACTGGCGATTTGAATTTTTTTCAAATGAATTTTGAGAATGTCTGCGCGACCCTTGCGATCGGGTTTATCAATCACCACTTGACGATCGAACCGCCCCGATCTTAAGAGTGCGGCATCTAATATTTCGGGCCTGTTGGTAGCGGCAAGTAAAATAATTCCTTGAGAAGGATCAAAGCCATCAAGCTCAGCGAGGAGCTGATTTAAGGTTTGTTCTTTTTCGTCATTTGTTCCGCCCGAGATCATTCCTAAGCCACGCGCCTTGCCGAGTGCGTCCAACTCATCTATAAAAATGATGCATGGTTTTGATGCCCGAGCTTGTTCAAATAAATCGCGAACACGGGCGGCCCCAAGCCCCACGAACATTTCTACAAACTCTGACCCATTGATTGATAAAAAGGGGACATTCGCTTCGCCCGCCACCGCTCGTGCCAAAAGGGTTTTTCCTGTTCCTGGTGGACCCACCAAGAGCAAACCTTTCGGCATACGGCCACCGAGCCGATTGAATTTGCTGGGGTCACGGAGAAAAGTTACCACTTCTTGGAGTTCAGCTTTCGCTTCGTCAATGCCAGCGACATCTGCGAAACGGATGGGGAGGTCATGTTCCACGTAAACTTTCACGTTCGCCTTGCCCATGCCCATGAGTTTGCCCTGGGTCTGGGACATTCGTCCGCTGATGAACCACCAAAAAACAAGCATAAATATTAAAGGCAAAGTCCAAGACAGGAAGTCACGGAAAAAAGTGATTTCACGCACTCCTTCGAATGTGACCCCCGATTTCTCGAGTCGTTCCGGCAAAGATCGGTCATCGATTCGTATACTTGCAAAACGAGCGGGGTGATTTTTCTCCGGACTGACCCATTGTCCTTCAATGTGGTCCCCGATGATTTGTACCGACTTAATTTTTTTTTGATCGAGTGAAGTGAGAAACTGACTATAGGGAATCGTCTCTGATTCATTTTGAGCAGTAATGATCCCCCTGGCAAATATCACCAACCACACCATTAAGATGAGATAGAAAAAATTAAAGCCGGGCTTGCTTGCCTTGTCTTGATTTTGCATGACTTACCCTCGGTAGTGGCTGAGAGACTGGTTTTGCGCGTGTTCGTTTTTCTAAAAGTGTAGGGCCATAAATCCAAAGTGCGTATTTCTGGGATCGAATGAGATCACTCGTTACGCCGCCTGTTTTATTGCACGCTAATGCGATGAATGTGGCTTTACTCTCTTTGGCCGCACGCTGAATGGCTTGGTGAGTTTCCACGCTCTTATTATCGAATACAAGTTGTGTAGAGATACCTAAACCGGTCGCTATTTTCAGCCACTTTTGACCGTTTTTCGTTGCAATCTGCTTTTGTTCATTCCAATAGTTTTCGGGGATATAAGCACCAAAGCCCATGAGTGCGTAATCGTAAAAAAACGAGCGCGGGGTAAAAGAATGAAAAATGACTAACTTTGAGTGAAGAGCTTTCAGATCGGGAAGGAGTGAAGTGAACGCTCTTTCAGATTCTTTTGAGAAATCGGTGGGAAAGAGAACGGTTCTGGACGTCGCCGTTTCTTTTGCTTGCGTACCCAGCAGTAGAACGGGAATAGGAGAGTTTTGAATGAGAAGTTCTGCAAAGCTACCCAAGATGATTTTTCCTAGCCCGTGTCTTCCATGTGAAGAAAGTAAAATGAGATCAGCTTTTTCCTTCACTGCGTAATGAATGAGTGTTTGCACCTGATGTCGAAATGAAGTGGTTTTATCAATTAAGACGGTCGGAGTGACCGGCATTTTCAACTCCAGTTCTTTTACGGAGTTTACAAGTGCATCTCGAGCAAGTTGATAACGTTGATTTATTTTAACGTCATCGCGTGGAGCTTCTAATACATAAATGGCTTCGATCGGTGCGGCGACTTGATGAAGAAAATGGCGTAATTCTTTGAGTGCGTTACTTTTTAATTTTAGTTCATCTTCGAGTGGATCTATTGCCAGGACTATTTTTTTGAAACTGTTTTGATTCATTTGTTTCTCCAATGTGTCATTTTACCCCGCTTGGGGGGTGGAGGACGGGCTTACGCCTCCTAGGGTTACTGCTGATAAGAAAGCAAGTAAGGTGCCAATAGTAGGTTTTTAACGTTAAGAAAAGCTTAAGAAAGTGGAGTCATTTTTGTGATAATAATGAATGCATGGAAATTACAAGTTCAGTTTTTAAGAGCAATCAGATGATTCCCACTCGATACTCCGGAAGTGGAAGTAATCTTTCGCCACCCTTGCAATGGTCAGGCGAACCACTGGGGTGCAAAGAGTTTGCCTTGATCTGCATAGACCCCGATGCTCCCCGAAGCACTCCAGATCATCCTTTTGTCCATTGGCTCATTTATAATATTTCACCCGCCATTAGTTTCTTGCCAGAAGGAATCAATCTAAATGAAAAGAGGCTTTTACTGCCGATAGCAGCTGATCAGGGCATCAATTCCTTTGGTAGAATTGGGTATGCTGGTCCCTTGCCGCCGATCGGCCATGGGCTGCATCATTATCACTTTAAGCTGTTTGCGCTTAATGGCGAGCTGGGGATTCCACCTGGTATTGGTTACGAAATGTTTATAAAACTAATAGAAGGTCACGTCATTAAAACGGCCGAAATTGTGGGCGTGTACGAAAGAGGCATCAATCAAGCGGTGATGACCTGAGTCCTCGAACTATTTACGTTTCAATTGCACATGGATTCTGTGTTTTTTGCCATCGTCTGAGATAGGAATTTCTTCCGAAGGTAAGAGGGTACCATCAAAGGTAACGGCATAGCTATCTTGCGAGTTGG
>CAIMWN010000225.1 GCA_903845155.1 Oligoflexia bacterium | reverse complement strand
CTGCAGAATCTTAGGTTTACTATCTTCAATTTTCTCTTTCATTCGCTCCCACACACGGGGAACTGCAAAAAACAAAGTTGGCCTCACTTCTTTTAACTCTTCCATGAAGCGCTCATAGCGGGAATTAAACCAAACCGGATACCGTTGCGTAATTGCAACCGAAACAGAATGTACTTTTTCTGCTACGTGACTGAGGGGTAAAAATGAATAAAGAATTCCATCTGCAAAGGAAAGGTTCCACTCGCGAGACAAAGACTCAGCAACACAAGCGAGCTGACGAAGTCCCAACATCGCACCTTTGGGCGTACCCGTCGTACCCGAAGTAAAGATTAGAATTTGAGGTTTATCTTGGTCGACAAGCTCAAGCAATGCTTCGCCTTGTGAAATCAACAACGTCTCGTCGTTGCTCACTCGCTCCAATATCCAACTTGCACTCTCTTTAAAAGACAATATTTTCTCTTTGGTTAAATGCTGCTCTGGAATGCGCTGCTTGAATAAATCAGACTCGACAATTGCAAATGATGCACTCACTTGTGTTAAAATCTTTCCAATGTCCTGCGCATGTGTGTTGGGATGAACTCCTGCGGAGATTCCACCCGCTAGCCACACTCCTAATTCCCACTGAACCCATTCAGGAGAATTTAATGCGTAAATTAATACCCGATCACCTTCTTTTAAGCCTTCCTTTTGAAGAGCAAGTGCGATCCTCACCACTTGAAGCCAATAATTTTTTACGGTAATGGTTTTCCACTTTTGATCTTCGTCTTTGTAGTGATGTGCGCTGGTTGCCGGGGCGTCGAGGTACCACAGGTATAGCCGATGCAGGAGCGTGGAGCTGTCTCTCATGAGTTCCCCATGTCTATTGCACGAGCGCTTCGAATACCATTGGAGTCGTCTGCGCGATTCCAGTGCCCTTCAATTGATCCGCATAGAGTTTAGAATACCAAAAATAATTTCTACCAATAAGAGCTACATAATTTCTAGTTTCAGAGTAGGGAATCAAATCTAGAAATAAGAGTTTGTTTTTCATTGGATAACGCTTTTGCCACTGATCCACTACTTCTGGCCCTGCATTATAGGCCGCGAGCGCAAGCTCTACATCGCCCTTGTAGCGCTCCACCAACATCTCATAGTATTTAATTCCAATCTTAAGATTGGTCTCGGCACGAAACAATTGTGTGCGAGTGACTCCACGCTTCATCAGCCTTGCAGTGGATGGCATTAGTTGCATCAATCCCACTGCGCCCACACGCGAATGAGCTTCTTCTTGGAAGGCACTCTCTTGCCTGACGAGTGCGGTGATCAGGAAAGGATTAACACGCTTAACTTCACTTTCGATGATGTCCAAATGCTTAATGGGATAAAAGAGCTTCATCGTTGAATCTACCACGTACTCACTCTGAGTACGGAAAACACTATCCAAAATACGGAATAGAGAAATCGTGTCTTTTGCACGGAAAGCAAAACTAGAAAGATAAAGCCTCACCCCTGGCTCGAGATTATTCAGGTACTCAGGATTATTCTTGATTGGCAGTAATAATTTTCTCACCACCCCAGTCTCACCCATATGGTCAAGATCTTCCAATACACCAATCCATGCATTCAGAGACAAGTTTAAAGCACCGTTCTTTTTTGCGCGCAGCTGAATAATAGGGTCAATCGGTTTCAGCAAATTGTCTGAAAGTGGCGACATTCCATGATTCATGGAAAGGGTATGAAACCCAAGAGGATTCATTTTAAATAACTCTTCGTAGTTAGAAAGGTACTCAACTTGTTTTTTAGAATCCGACTTTGCACAAAATGCCTTCCAATAGAATGCCCGGCTGGAGTAATCACTTACCACTGCCTTTGATAGTTTTGTAAACACTGCATCCGCAGTGGCGCAGTCATTTTGCATTACAGACAAAAGCCCAAGTCTAAAACGGGAATTCTGAACATACTTACTTAAAGCGAGAGCGGGTGTGGCCTGCGCACACTCATCGACTTTGGTATAGAGCTTAGTTGCGGTCATGAGCATTTCGCTACTTGGAAAAAACGTTTCAGCTTTCATGCCTAAATAATTATAAAGTTCAGGATCAGCACATGCTTTATCCCCGAGTAATTTTACAGACAAAGACTGAAGTTCGGGTGTCCATTCACTAAAACGCTTGAATGCGCGATAGTAATCGCCTTCGTGTTGGTCTTTCGCTTTTTCAATATTGCCGGATTTTAAATTCTTAGCAATCATGTCGACCACTTTTGAGTGGCGTTTTTTCGAGCTTATGTGCCTCGGTTCTTCAGATTTTTTACCGGGATGAGTTAAGGTGAAATCTGCCTCATCTTCGGAATATAACCAAGAATCACTCCAAGCTGGCTTTAAGAACACGCACTCAATCGCGTTGTCATATTTCTTCTGGCAACTTTCATATTCTACTGTTGAAAGGCGCTGCTTTTTTCTGCCAGTGTAGGCGCGAACAATTTCCATAATTAATCTTTCACGGTTCGCGTTGGATTTATCCTGCTGTAAATTGTTTTTAATCGCCTCTGACAAATGAATGCCTTCGCCCTCGCCCACCTTGCTTAACGTAGACTTCGTGACCACCACTGCTGCCGTGGGTTTGCTCGCACACGCACTCATGAGCAATGCAGCTGTTACTGCGCTCAAAGAACAGCTTAAAAAAGCAAATTTAGTTGTGTTAAACCTTTTCATTTTTTCGTACCCTAATCTCAAGATGCACTCTTCGTCGTTGTTGTGGATTACTGATCCCTGGAATACACTCACTCACTATAATGATACCACGCTCAGGTTGATGCAAGAAGCCCTCAATCTCGGGATTTCCTGCTATTGGAGCGCTCCCGATTTTATTTTAAAATCTAAATCATTGAACAAGCTTTGTGTAGTGCCAGTCATCGGCTCTGCGCAATCATTCCCATTCAATGAAGTTGAATTGGATTCGTCAAAATTCCACCATATTCATTATCGGATTGATCCCCCTGTAGACTTTAATTATAAATTATTACTCGATCAGTTGATCAGTAGAGGTGTCCAAAAAGGGCAAATTAAGAACCCACCGGACATTTTAAAAGATCAGAGCGAGAAGATACCGCCTCCGCCGCTTCGCATCTACGCTCCTCGCATGCATGTGACCGAAGAAAGCTCGAACGGCGCGTTAAATAATGCCGATTTAACCGCCATCCTTACCCTTTTCAAAGATGATGCGTGGGTAGTGACCAAACCCTTGAATCTTGCTCAAAGCATGGGAGTAAAAAAATATGCAGTCCCTCAGCGCGAATCTGAATGGATTCAATTAATAAAAACTGAGACCGAAAACTTCAGTAAGGGCATGGTCATTCAAGAATATTTAGCCGAAGTAAACGATGGTGAAGTGCGCGTATGGTACGCGGCTGGCGATATTGTTGCTTGTTTGAAGAAGTTTCCAAAGACAGGTGACTTCAGAGTACTCATTGATGAGGGATCGAAAGTGGCCGCCTATTTTTTAACGGAAAAAGAAGAAACCATTGCACTAGAAGTGGGAAGAGTTTTGCGCACTCAAGGAGTGCTGATGGCGGCAATTGATTTTATTGGTGGCAAAATTTCTGATTTCAACATCACTAGCCCGGGCCTACTCGTTCAACTAGAAGAAGTCCATGGTGGCAAAAATTTCGCGAAAATCATTATTGAAAAATTAATGGCAGAAAAAAACTGACTACCGTCGCTTATTTAAGACCAGGAACATTCACACCTGGCTCACGAATCAACTTTTGAAGATCAACCAGTTTTTCTTTCAATGACTCGGCGGCCATCGCTGGAATTTCTTCCTTAGAAACAATAGACCCAATTTTAATTACTGCAGCATCAGTGCTATGTGCATCGAGTACATCGTCGCTTGAACGAACGAGCGCCATCATCGCTTCTTTTAATTTTGCTGCCTTACGAAGCTCGGTCAGCTTCTTCTTTGCGCCTTCTATTGAATAGCGCTCAATGTGCAGCAACTGCCTCACTAATACCAGGGCTTCAATTTGCGAGCGACGATACACGCGCTGCCCTGAAGATGCTTTATCTGGAGCGACAAAGGGAAATTCACTTTCCCAGAAACGAATCACATAAGGCTTCACCGCCAGAATCTCAGCAACATCGCCTATTCTAAAATAAATTCTATTGGGAATGTATACTCTGGAATCATTCATGATTTATTCCTCATCATCATCATCGTCGTCATCTGCATTCTTACCACGGCGGCGAATCATTTCTTCTGTAATATGTTTATCTTTTAAAAATTCATTTACCTCAGCGCGCAATACTTGCGATGGCTTAAAGGTGAGAACTCTTCTCGCTGAAATTTCAATTGCTTGGCCGGTTTGCGGATTTCTTCCTGTCCTCGCGCGTTTTTCACGCACTACGAAATTACCGAACCCGGAAATTTTAATTTTATCACCTTCGGTGAGCGCGCCTTTGATGGTATCAAAAATCAATTCCACCATATCTGCAGCTTCTTTTTTAGAAAAACCAATCTTTTCGTGAATTGAATCCACTAAATCTGCTTTGGTAAGTGCCACGTCCATCCTCCAATATTGATGTACTGCTCTGCTATCTCTTTGTTGTTAAAGCTACTATCTCAACTGCGCTCCGAACTCATCTTGCCACTTCTTTACAATGAGCTCTGAACATTGATCCACTTGCTTTTCTTCCAAGCTCTTCACTTCGTCAGAAAAAATCACGCGAACTCCAATGCTGATTTTTCCTTCGGGAATATGAGCTCCCTTATAAGTATCAAAAATCTTTACGACTTTTGCAATCGGCTTCCCATATTTAATTGCAGATTGTATCAGATTTTCTGCCGGAACCGAGTCTTCGACTAGGAGCGCATAGTCTCTTTCCATTGTTGGAAAGCTAGACCACGCCTTAAACACACCTTCTTTCTGTGGCGTCAAAGAAATGACTGGGTCTATCAAGAATTCGCCCCAATAAATAGCTTGCCGCAACTTAAGTTCAGCCTCGAGCTTAGGATGCACTCTGCCAAAAAAGCCAATCGCCTCTTTGCCAGCGGCGACTTGTATACTTTGTCCTGGATGATAAAGATGAGAGAGCGATCCCAAGAGTGAAGCATCTGCTGCTCTCATTCGGATGCCTTTAGTTCCCAATGAATCAAATAATTCTTCGGCAAGCGCTTTTAAATCATAAAAATCAACTTCACCGCGCTCACTCTTCAATGCTTGATCGAAACGTGGGCCCGAAATTAAAAATGAAACCTTCCACGTTTCAGTCACTCCGGTTTCCGTTTCACTTTTTGCAGCAATAGCGCCTTCGCCTTTAAATTCAAAGGATGGCCTCACTTCAAAAAGGCGAACTGCAAGTGGCTCCGAACCAAAATGATGGCGTTCGTTTTCTTGATACGCTTTCATCATTCCTGGTAACAATGATGGAACCATAAACCCTTGATCTTCAGAAAGTGGATTTAATATTTTAACGGTAGAAGTAAATCCAAATTTTTGAATCCAAGATTCGCTTTGAAAAGCGTAGGTCAGGACCTCATTCAAGCCTGAGCGTGCGAATGTATCTTTCATTTCATCAATTACATTTAATCGATGAGCAGCGAGATTACCTTGTTTCGATTTTGGCATTCCAGTCAGAACAGGGATACTGGTAGGAATCGCATCATAACCAATAGTCCGAGCCACTTCTTCAGCTAAGTCTTGCGGAATGTTCAAATCAAGCCTAAAAGAAGGCGGATTAACACTTAAGATTTTCACCTGACCCGTGTTTGTGGCCCCGGCGGCAGGACTCACCTTGCAGTCCAATTGCTCAAGGATCGTAATCATCTTTGCTTCTTCTAAATGGGTTCCTAAGAAATCATTGATATAGCCCGCTGACACAGAGATGGTTTTAACATGCAATTGTTTTCGAGAAGGAAGCTCGGCACTCACCGACCCCATCGCTTCCCCTTGTGCAACCTTCGCTACATAATCAGAAAGTCTAGCTATCGCTTCTCTCAGACCTGCGGGGTCAATTCCTTTTTCAAAACGAAGAGAAGCTTCAGATCTACGAGAAAATCGAAAGGCTGCCCTTCGAACCAAGGTTGGATTAAATTCAGCGCACTCTAAAAATATACGTGTCGTAGATTCAGAAACTTCGCTATTCCCTCCACCCATCACACCTGCCAAACCAATGGGTTTCTTGCCGTCTACAATTAATAGCTCTTCACCGGTCGTTTCAATTTCCCCACCATCAAGGAGTGGTAACTTTTCGCCTCTTTCTGAGCGACGCACCTTAATCACGCCTCCTTCTATCTTATCAGCATCGTAAATATGCACGGGAAATCCATATTCAAACATCAGTAAATTACTTACATCGACGATGTTATTGATGGAACGTTGACCGATCGACTCTAGTCGTGACTTCAACCAATGTGGTGAGGGGCTCACCTTCACACCCTCCATGTAACATCCAAAAAATTGAGGTGCGTCTTCGCCCGCATTCAATTCAAGCTTGATGGGTGAGCCTTGCCAATTCAATGTTGAAACCTTTGGATTCTTAAGTGGTTTGCCAATTGCCGCCGCAATCTCACGCGCAAGCCCACGATGACTTAAGCAATCTCCCCGATTCGCAGTGAGTTTAATTTCAAAAATAGTATCTTCTAGCCCTAAAATATCGGCTAACTTCCAACCAAGTGGTGTTTTCTCAGGTAAAATAATAATTCCGTCTGACGTGTTGCTAAACCCCAACTCCGTTTCAGAACAAAGCATTCCCATGGATACGGCTCCACGAATTTTACTTTTTTCAATCTTCAGCCCATTAGGCAGAAGCGCGCCAATTTGAGCGAGCGCCACGATGTCGCCCTTATTCATATTTTGAGCGCCACACACGATATCTAAATACTCACCTTGTCCCGTATTCACTTTGCAAAGGGAAAGGCGATCCGCTTCCGGATGTTTCTGTTTATCAATAATGAGAACCGCAATGACTTTATCTAAACCTTCAGCGAGATTGTGAACGCCTTCCACCTCAAGCCCGCGAGCAGTCAGTAAATCCCCCACTTCGGCAGGAGTTTTAAAACCACTTAAATCAACCCATTCGTTTAACCATTGATATGAAATCTTCATTTATTTCCTCGGCGGGTGTTGAAAAACGCCCTTTATTTCGTATTTTGTAAAGTTTTGTAAATCACTTCAAACCTAAAATTGTTTTAAAAACCGTTGATCACCATGGAACATGAGTCTCAGGTCCGGGATTCCGTGTAAAAGCATGGCAATACGTTCGATTCCCATTCCAAATGCAAATCCAGACACTTCATCACTTTTATAGCCCGCTAATTCAAACAAGCGTGGATGAACCATACCGGCGCCTAAGATTTCAAGCCAACCGGTGCCTTTACACACTTGGCATTTGTGATTTTTTCCCGCACACAACATACAACTCACATCCACTTCTGCACCTGGCTCCACAAAGGGAAAGTAACTCGGGCGCAAACGGATTTTAGTGTCGGTGCCGAATAGCTCTTTAGCAAAAAAACCAAGCACCCCCTTTAGGTCACTCATCGATACTTTTTTATCTACCCAAAGGCCTTCAATTTGATGAAACATGGGTGAATGAGTTGCATCCGAGTCACAACGATAAACCGCGCCCGGGCATAATATACGAATGGGCCATTTTTCAGCGCGCATCGCACGCATTTGCACAGGCGACGTTTGTGAGCGAAGCACCACTCCCGGGCCTACAAAAAAAGTGTCTTGCATATCGCGCGCGGGATGATCTTTTGGAATATTGACGGCTTCGAAATTTAAGAAATCAGTTTCAATCTCGGGCCCCACCGTTACATCAAAACCAATTCGTCCGAGAGTCTCTGAAATTTTTCTGACCGTGGTGGTGATCGGATGTAAGGAACCCACATGAACTTTACGCGAAGGAATCGTGACATCGATTTTTGTCTTGATCAAATCAGCTTCAATTTGATTTGCTTCAAGCGCCGTTTTTTTTATTTCAAGGGCTGCTTCAATTTTACTTTTCCACTCGTTGGCGAGCGCACCTAATTTTGGTCGCTCTTCTGCGGGTACCTGCCCCAATGTTTTTAAGGCTTCACTCAGTGAACCTTTTTTACCCAGGACACTGACTCTGATTTGATCTAGATCGGGTAGATTTTTTGCAGTTTCAATTTGCTCGAGCGCTGCTTGACCTTTTTCACGAATTTGATTCTGTATTTCACTCATTTACCAATAAAATAGCATCGAAATTGTTAAAGTCGCCATAACAAAAAAGGCCCAGTCTGATTAGACTGAGCCTTTTTTAAAATGGTTGAAGAACAACTCTCAGTTAGCTGGAGCGAGTGAACGTACTTTGTTCACGATTTCTTCGAATGCTTTAGGGTCATGAATAGCAATCTCAGAAAGCATTTTGCGGTTCAATGCAATTTTAGCTTTAGTGAGTGCATTAATAAAACGGCTGTAACTGATATTGTTACCACTTGCCGCTGCAGAAAGACGAGCAATCCAAAGACCACGGAAGTCACGTTTCTTTACACGACGATCACGGAATGCGTACACTCCAGCACGGTCAATTGCTTCTGATGTACGACGGATTTGGCTACCTAAACCTAAAACAAAGCCTTCTGCTTTATTGCGAAGTTTATTATGTCTTTGTCTACGTTTCGTTCCACGTTTTGCGCGAGGCATTCTGGGCTCCTTGGTTAAATCATTAAATCTAAAATTGTTTCGTTATCTATTCAGTAAAAAGTAAAAAATCGCTTACGACCCGAAGGGCGCAAATACTCAGAGAGATCCGTAAGGCATACACTTACGAACGTGTTTTGCATCACCGTCAGACATGTATTCACCATGACGACCAGCAAGCATTTTCACATTGGATTTCTTACTTAAAAGATGGCGACGGCCAGCTTTGTGAAATTTAACTTTTCCTGTTGCAGTAAAACGGAAACGTTTTGCCGCTGCTTTTTTTGTTTTCATTTTCATAGAGAGTCAGAACTTACTGAACTTTTCGAAAATGATCAAGTATATTTTGAATTTATGCAAAAAAGTGCCTTAAAAGCGCTTTGGCGAGCTGGCTCAAGATCACTCTGTACGGGTCACCCCACAGTAAATAGGGCACGAGGCACACTCCACCCACCCACATCAGCGCTCCTACCCAGGCTTGAACCCAGATTCTGAGTAACCAAGTTCCAGCTTTGGAGAGGCGCCAAGCCCTTAAAATCCAGATAAAAAGTACAAAAAGTGCTTCATTACCGAGGAACTTTTGACCCTCGTGCCTCGAATAGATGTCGGTAACAGCACCTCTAAACTGAGGATCCTTCACCAAGGTCATCGAAAACTGGGTCAGGGGATGATTCCAGGTCGATTGAATTTCTTTGTAGTTCTCCAGTAAGCCCGGACTCAGAGTCTTCAGCCATTCTTCTGCGTCTTTACTGAGGTGCAGTTCATGAATGACTTGAGAGGAAGGATCAAAAGGTGTCGGAACTGCGAGGGTTGTTGCAGGCACTGCTTCGTTGGTAGATTTACTCATTATTTTTTAGCTACACTTGCTTCTTTTAGAATGAATTTTGCGATGAAGAAAACGACGACTGCCACGATCAAAAAATCAAGAAAAGCACCTAAAAAAATACCAATTCCGAACTTGGCACCACTGATTTCAAACACCATCGTGCGCCAGTCCCCGCCGGGAACAAAAATCCCCACGAAGGGCATAATCAGTTGATCGACCATCGCTTTAACCAGGTCACCTACTTTGCCCCCAATGATCACGGCAATGGCCAGACCGACGACTCCATATTCTTTGAGAAATTTTATAAATTCCTGAACCATATTGCGCTCCTTTATTAAGCTAGTTCTAGAAACAATAAAGGGAGCATCCAAAATTTGGAAGCTCCCTTTTTTTAATCTAAATTAACTTTTCAGCACCCTAGGAACGGCTTACTTCTTCTTGGCGAGTGGATTCGGCCCAATGACCATGATGAGTTTCTTTCCATCCAGTTTTGGATTGGACTCCACAACACCCACATCTTTTAAAGATTCAATGACGTGCTGGCACATTTTATAGCCGGGCTCAGTGTGCGCAATTTCACGACCGCGAAAGAGGACCGTGATTTTTGCCTTATCGCCTTCTTCCAAGAATCCGCGACAGTTTTTGATTTTATATTCAAGATCATGCTCGTCCGTGTTCGGGCGAAGCTGAACTTCTTTTACCTTCACCACCACTTGGTTCTTGCGGGCGACGGCTTCTTTTTTCTTCTTTTCGTATTTAAATTTTCCGTAATCGCAAATTTTACAAACCGGAGGATTTGCAGTCGCTGCAACTTCCATCAGATCGAGGCCTTTTTCGCGGGCCATTTGCAATGCAATTGAGGTAGCGACGACGCCTACTTGGCCACCATTTTCGTCAATGAGACGTACTTGGGGCACGCGAATGCGTTCGTTGAGTCTTACATCGTCTTTGTCGTCTTTATTGCCGTATTGCCTCTCTCGAGGTGGGTAGGGGCGGGATGTAGGGCGGGAAGGTGAAGGGGCTCTGCTCGTTGCTGGAGCGATAATTACACCAGTGCCACCAGTTGCTGGTGGAGTAGTCGGGGGATTGATTTTAAATGCCATGTGAGTGTGAGTTTTCTCCTATTTAAGTGATGGGTGCCGCCTCTGCCCTGCCACCCTGGCCTGACAACGGACTACCCGTACTTTATAGAATTATCGATAAGGCCTAGGAGTGTCAAGGGGAATGGTATTTGTTGAGGAAACTCAACTAAAGTCGTGGAAGCGGAATAACCTTAAACCAAAAAACAGTTAATCGCGTTAATTTTAACCAAGAAATGGTATTTTTGCTTATGTATTACCAAAAACAATAATCCTGCCGATCCATGGCCTGTTTGGCCTGCCTAGTTTGCTCAAATGGTATATATTTGATTTAGTAATTTTTTACAGCTTTTGATATCATGGTTATCATAACAATAAGCTTTTATGATCACGATTATCATAGTACGATCAGTCTATCATGGAGTTTCAACGAAGGCTTAATCTTGCCACTTTACTTAAATCAAAATCTCACTTTTTGTTCGGGCCCAGAGGGGTTGGTAAAACCACCTTAATTCGAGATGAGCTTGGCTCTGATTACCAAGTCATTTCACTCCTACGCTCGGAAGAAAGAGTTCGCCTAATCGAAAACCCAGGTCACCTCAGAAACATGCTCATCTCTGGCAAAAAAGGGGTCGTCATTGATGAAATTCAAAAAGTCCCTCAATTGCTCGATGAGGTTCATGATTTAATTGAAGAGAAAAAAATCAAATTCCTGCTCACCGGCAGTAGTGCTCGAAAGCTCAAAAGAAATGCCTCGAACCTACTGGGTGGCCGAGCGCGAGTGCAGGAAATGTTTGGCATCACTCATGGGGAATCTCCCAACATCCCTCTCGAACGAAAACTGCAATATGGCTCACTCCCCTCTGTAGTCTTAAGCCAGGAACCATGGGAAGATCTAAAAGCCTATACCGATACTTATCTAAAAGAGGAAATCGAAGAGGAAGCTGCCGTCCGTAACCTGGGGCAATTTGTTCGGTTCCTAAAAGTTGCAGCTTTGCAATCGGGGCAACTCCTGAACTATGCGGCAGTTTCCAGTGATACCGGAGTACACGAAAGTACGGTACGATCGTATTTTGAAATACTGAAAGATACACTGATCGGCATACCGCTTGAGCCTTGGAGACTATCTAAAAAAAGAAAAGCTATCAAAACAGTAAAGTTTTATCTTTTTGACCCTGGCGTTCAAGCCGCGCTCATGGACCGTAAAACCTTGGATCGAAATTCTACTGAATTTGGCGTGGCACTAGAGCATTGGATTTTACACGAGCTCAGAGCACATATCAGTTATCAAAAAACCCATACGCCTCTCTCGTTTTGGCGATCTACTGCAAATCATGAAGTTGATTTTTGCATCGGCGATCAAATTGCAATCGAAGTGAAAAGCACCTCACGCCTGAATGAACGCCATTTTCATGGCTTGAGAGCACTGCAAGAAGAGAAAAAATTCAAACGCTATATCATGATCTCATTCGACGAAATCACTCACCAATGGTCACCCAAGATTGAATGCTTCAGTGTTGAGAAATTCTTAACCGCACTGACCACTGGGGAGTTTGATATTTAGTACAGGATTCTTTTTGCTTGGCCCAACAGTGAGCGGATGAGTTTTTCTTGGATATTCACTAACTGAAATCTCTACTCTTCTGAATCGCTCTGCGATATTGAAAAGGACACACAATTAGTAAGCCCCACTCTCGCGTACAAAATCGCGACCAAGTGTCGTCTTTCCGTCTGCTCAGCAGTTGAAGCTGCTCTACAAGATCAGCTAAGGAAAGCTAAGATTAAGTTGAGAGTGAGTGTGGCGGGCTAACGACTATCTTTACCTATTGTAGCGGTTGAACTATTATCTTTTACATCATTAAAAATTTCACTTTTTTTGCTGACACAGGTAGCACATGTATTGGTCAGGTTTGAGCAACTAAATGTGCCTTTTAATTCCGAGTCCAAATTTGCAAGGGAATCAGTAATTGAGTTGGAATTATCGATACTATCTTTATGTCTATCTGTACCCATAGCGGTAATGGCTGTGTTAATTGCTATTAGATTAATAGTATCAGTTGCGAGCATACGTACTGGTGGCGGAATTGTAGTAATCGCTGCATTACATGCAGTCACTTGGGTTCCGCAACTTAAACAAGAATCTGGTTTCGAAACCCCATCCTTACTAACCTTATTCCCATCACAAGTAGTCGCAGTCGCAATTTTATCAAACGCAGTTAAATCTTTTTGCATGGAAGCAATTTTGGTTTGAACGTCTTTATCATGACTATCAATCGCATCTTCAGCAGCTTGAATTCCTTTAGCCATAGCAGGATTCGGAGGCCCAATTAATATCCCTTTGCCCTCGCCTGCTCCGGTCACCATTCCGGCCAATGCACCAGCGGCGTTGTCAGGTTGATTGATACAAGGTGCTGCAGGAAACGGAGGAGCCGCACCTCCGCCAGTTGGAACAAACGGTGGCGGCGGAGTACATGAAGTTGGATATTCTGAGGTAGCACCTACGGTAAGTGCACCCACATCACCAATATTTTTAAGTGAACCGAACTCGCCCGCAATCATAGACTGAAGGTTAGATAACTGCCCAGCCATCGTACTAAATTGGGCCTTTGTTGCAGCAGTCGCCCCGGCTGCAAACTTTTGCATCGCAGGGGCCATAGTCTTAATCGTGCTTTGAATATTCACGTCACTGTAGGTTTGTAGGTTAGTAATACATTGCTTTAACCCACCCGTGCAGTTTGCAACAAAAGGAGGCAAATCTGCAGTATCATTTGATTTAATCAGCTGATTGCTGAACGCCCCCGGCGTGCTGCCGTTCACAAGCTTCATGATGTTGTTATGTGCTTTGGTAAAACAAGCTGAGAAACTACCCGCCGACGGCGCTTGGGAAGTAGCATTCACGCTGCCGATAGTGGTGGCATTAATCGTAGTACTACACGCAGTAGGCGCCGTAAAAGTCTGATTCATGTACTTTGAAAGCTTTTGATACGCGTCGGTTAAACTCGTATTCATGGTTTTAAAATCAGTAGTAACTGCGGTTTGAGCTGACTGCCACGCATTCGTAACGGCAGTTTTTTCGGTATCAAACGCCGTGGTCGATCCAGCTGCATTCCAACAAGCATTCACATTACTCATCAGATTGGCCTGAAGCTGGCTCGTGGCCGCAGCATTAGGGCTTCCCTGAATATAAACAGGATTTGCAGCAAAAAGCGCCGCAATCTGGGCACTCACTTGCGCGTAAGTAGTAAAGTTTGCTGATGGCATAGACATGGAAAGCACGGAAGATCCGGGCGTCATCGCACCCATCCCACCCATGTTTGAAATGATGTTGCTCGTAACCTTACCCATTGCTGTGGCGTCGGCGTTGGCATCGTCGGAGTTACCCCCAATTGCATTACTCTTCACTAGAGCATTATGGTAGGCCATACAACTGATGTAATCCAAAGGCCCCAGCGACTTTACGCCGGGACCAGTTGGGGCAGCACTCGGATATACTCCGCGATCATCGATACAAGAATTGTTGCTGGTACTGGCAGCAGCATTGGCATTGGTGTTGGAGCCCATACACATCGCAAATGCCTTCATCCGGCTTTTAATCGGGAACTGCGTGAAGTCGGTTTTCGCCTTGGTATACGCTTGGACATCAGTAGTAATCGTTCCCTGATCTTTGCTCCACTCTGCATCAGCATTCGTTAAAAAAGTTTGAAGTCCTAAAAGGCCTTTCGGATCTACGGCATTCGATGTTCCATTTAAGAGCGTATTAATGCTGTCATATTGATCTTCAATCGCTGAGTAATAAGTAGTCATTCTGCCCAATGCCGCTTGATTTACTTTCATGGTGGTACTCAACATCGCAGCGGCAGCAGCGGCAGCTTTATTCAATACACCTACCTGACAAGCTAATACTTTTTTAGCAGCTTCAAGATCGGCTTTGCCTCGGCCTTTGCAACTGGAAGCATAACTATCGAGCCATTTACTGAAACTATCCTTTTGTTTTTTAGCTGCTGCATAATCGCTGCTCAGAATTGCGACCCCATCAACAGTAGTGCTGTAGTCTGTACAAGTTTTTTCACTGAAATCACAATTCGCCTTCGCACCATCCAGCAACTGTGTGCTCCCCGGATCAGCGCAATCTGCATCACTAAATGGCCCCGTTCCTGATGGACAACTGGTAAGGGAACCCTTCGTAGAACCAGAGCCTTTATTCCTATCTTTAATCAGCTGATTCACACGATCGGTAGTAGTTCCAAGCAACGCACCTGCAACCGTGTTCGCGCCGCTTCCCGAACCTGCGCCACTTAAGCCAACCGGCATCACACCGCAGGCCGCAAATGCAGCCGCTGGATCACCCATTTGACTCATGAACATATTGGCTTGAGTATAGCTTGCCCCTTCGCTCGGACTCACGCTTCCCGGAGGAAGTACGCCCAACAAGGCCGAAGTCGACATCGGATCAGAACCGGGCTGCATGGTCATAAAGACCGGGGGCACCACCAGTGTAGACGCGACCACCGTATTCGATAGATTAGCTGGCGCCGCAGTGGTTTGAGCTACCGCATTGGGCACGAATCCAATCATCTGCCCTGAGATTAAACTTGCGATACTCACAGCAGATACAAACTTTGAATAGAATTGCTTTTGATTCATGCGAACGTGCCCCTTATGTATTTAGATGTCCCTACCCTCTATTGTATGTAATTTTTATATAAATTAAAAAGTAATTTGATCAAGAAGTAGTTTTTAAACTACGCTAATTTAACAATTAAGAG
>CAIMWN010000224.1 GCA_903845155.1 Oligoflexia bacterium | reverse complement strand
TCTCCTTTTTAAGTTCTTCTTCTCTTAAGTCTTTACGTAAAATTTTGCCAATGTTGGATTTGGGTAATTCACTTCTAAATTCTATGTATCTTGGAAGTTTATACCCTGTGAGATTCTCTCTGCAATGGGCCTTCACTTCTGCAATGGTGAGTGAGGGATCTTTTTTCACAATGAAGACCTTTACTGCTTCACCACTTTTATCATCGGGCACGCCGATGGCTGCAGCTTCCAATATTTTTGGATTCAATACGAGTACATCTTCAATCTCGTTCGGATATACATTAAACCCTGAAACCAAAATCATGTCTTTTTTACGATCGACAATCTTGATGAAGCCGTTTTCATTCATGTATCCGATATCGCCCGAGCGAAAATACCCATCCTGAGTCATCACTTTAGCTGTTTCGTCTGGCCGATTCCAATACCCTTTCATCACCTGAGGGCCCTTAATGCAAATTTCGCCCGACTGGCCCAAATCAACGTTTGCACCTTGATCATCCTTAATCACCACATCGGTCGAAGGGATCGGCACGCCGATATATCCATTGTATTCCTTGATATTCATGGGGTTAATGCAAGCTGCGGGTGAAGTTTCAGTCAGGCCGTACGCTTCGATCAAAGGCGACTTCGTCACCTCTTTCCATTTTTCAGCAACTGCACGCTGAACTGCCATTCCCCCACCGAGAGAAACTTTCAGGCGGGAAAAATCTAAGTCTTTAAAATCAGGGTTATGCAGCAAGCCATTAAATAAAGTGTTCACGGCAGTGATGGCCGTAAACTTCCAGCGCTTCAGTTCGTTCACAAACGCCGGGATATCGCGTGGATTGGTGATCAGTACATTGAGTGCACCTACCGCATTAAAGATGAGGCAGTTCGCGGTGAGCGAGAAAATATGATAGAGCGGAAGCGCGGTAATAATAATTTCTTCGCCGTCACGAATTAAAAACTGAATCCATGCTTTGGCCTGAAGCATGTTTGCAACAATGTTGCCGTGGGTGAGCATTGCACCTTTAGAAACTCCCGTCGTGCCTCCGGTATACTGCAGAAAAGCAATATCAGTGCTTTGAATCAATGGTTTACTGAGTGAGGTCGTCGAGCCCAGTTTCAGCGCTTGATGAAAGGAATAGGTGCCTGCAATAAAAAATGCGGGAATCATTTTCTTCACGTATTTCACTACGGTGTTGACGATGATCTTTTTAGGAAATCCAAGCATGTCGCCAAGCTCAGTCACCACGACGTGTTTGACGTCAGTTTTTGGAAGCGCATGTTCTAAGGTCGTTGCAAAATTCGCAAGTATCACAATTGCCTTTGATCCCGAATCTTTCAGCTGATGCTCAAGCTCGCGCGCGGTATAAAGTGGATTACAGTTCACCGCAATCATACCGGCACGCAGGGTTCCGAAAAGCGCCACCGGGTATTGCAGTAAATTCGGCATCATGATGGCGACGCGATCTCCGCGAGCCAGCTTCAAATCATTTTGCAAAAAACATGCGAACTGATAACTCAGTCGATCGAGTTCTGCATAAGAAATAGTTCTGCCCATGTTGTAAAATGCTGGCTTGGTTGCAAACTTAGTAAAGGTATGTTCAATCAGATCCACAATCGAGGAATAAAGATTTGGGTCAATCATGGTGGGAACGCCAGGTTGGTAGCTCTTATGCCAAATTTTTTCCATAAGTATTTAAACTTTCTCCATATTTTTAGATATGATTTTTATTTAGTTTACGGGATGATGGAAGAAAGATGCAACCATTACTCTCCTTGTGCCGAACTGCGTCGTTTGTTTTTTTTCTCTTGCTAGCAACTCCTGAAGCGAACGCCCGAGCCTTTCATGTCAGACTCACCTCGTCACCCCAAACCCTTGATTGGAATCGCGCAACGATGGGTAGTGAAAAAGCAATTATCCAGAACATCATGGAAGGCCTTTTCCACTTCAATGAGCATTTGGTGATCGTCCCTGGTTTGGCAGAGTCCTATACGTGGACCAAAGACGGCAAGGTCCTTGAAATTAAGCTAAAGAAAAACGTGCGCTGGCAGGATGACGTCGAACTCAAGCCCCAACATTTTTTGGATAGTTTTGAACGACTCTTAAACCCAAGCTTTAACTCTCCCAATGCATCAGTATTGTTCGACATCAAGAACGCCCGGGATTATTACTTTGGAAAAATTAAAAAATTTTCGGATGTCGGCATTGAAGTCACTAAGAATCAAACTTTAAAAATCACACTGAATGAGCCCAGGGCAAATTTTCTTAATATCCTCACCCACTGGGCAACCTTTCCGCTCCGCAAGGACAAACCGCTGGTCACGCTGGGGCCTTACTTTCTAGAAATTACCCAAGCAAACACCTTGTACCTTAAAGCAAACTCTAAATATTACGGAAAAAAACCGCCTATTTCTGAAGTGGTCTTTGAAGTGATTCCCGATGGGAAGACTGCCATCGAAGCCTATCAAAAAAAGAAGCTCGACTACCTCCTCCAGGTGGAAGACAAATTCTTAGAAGATCCGAGCATCCAGGCCATCAAAGGATTAAGCTATGTGAGTGCGATTCGCGTCGTGGCCCTTCTTCACTTCAATCCACAAAGAACCAATACCGACTCGCCAGAAAAACGCAGACGAATCATGCAGGCGATCAATGTTCAAAAAATCATCGCCCAAAGCCCCAAGACCCGACTTTTTGCAACGAGCATCATCCCCCCTATTCGTGAAACAACAGCGGGCGCGCCCAACACAGTTCCAGCGGTTTCTGGATCACTCCCCGATGCGCCGCTGTTGCTCGGTTACCCTCAGGATGCTCTTTCGAAATCCATTGCAGAACAAATTCAAATGTACTCAGAGCCACTCAAAATCAAGCTTGAGCCCATGGGCAATCGTGATGAAAGTACAGCAAAGCGTTACGACTTAATTTTGACTATTTTTGGTTTGGATTACTTTGATTCAGATCAACTCATCAGCTCATTTCTGTCTCAAGGCACGCATGACTTATTTCATGTAAGCAGTTCAGAATTGCTACAAATTGTGGGACAAGCGAGGTTAAATGCCCGATCGGAGGAACGGGAAGCAATTTATGAACAGGCGGCCGCTGTTTTACAGTCCAAAATTGCCATCGTCATGCCACTTTTTTATCGCAAACGCGCATACCTACTGAACCCAAAATATCACTACCTCCATGTCACCAGCGGGAGTTCGCTCATCAGTCAAATTAGTCCTTTAAAAATCAAGTGACACGGTCCTTCCATTCAAGGTAAAATAAATGCATATGAAATCATCTCATCCTAATAGTTTTGGCACTCTTGCGTCCCTAAAAATAGACGGTTCATCGTATCAATTTTTCTCTTTGAAAGAATTCGCGAAGAAATCAGGGAAGGATATTTCAAAGTTTCCTTATTCCATGAAAGTTCTTCTCGAAAACTTACTCAGGCACGAAGACAATCTTGCCGTAAAAAAGGCCGATATTGAGGCGCTCGCCAATTGGAATCCTAAAAGCGAACCCGATCGTGAGATGCAATTTACTCCGGCCCGCACTGTCCTTCAAGACTTAACGGGCGTTGCCGCGGTTTGCGATCTTGCAGCAATGAGAGCCGCGATGAAACGTCTGGGCGGAAGCCCCGATAAAATTAACCCACTCACTCCGGCCGATTTAGTGGTGGATCACTCTGTTCAAGTCGATTACTTCGGCACGTCAAATGCGTTTCACAAGAATCGTGAAATTGAGTACGAACGAAATATGGAACGCTACCAATTTCTTCGTTGGGGTCAAAGCTCACTCAGAAATTTCAGAGTCGTGCCGCCAGAAACGGGCATCATTCATCAAGTAAATTTGGAATACCTTGCCACCGTGGCAATGACTGCCTTAGGTGAAGATGGCAAAACTTATGTTTATCCCGACACCTGTGTGGGAACCGATTCCCACACCACCATGATTAATGGTTTAGGCGTGGTGGGCTGGGGTGTAGGCGGAATTGAAGCAGAAGCAGCGATGCTCGGCCAACCCATCTCCATGCTCATTCCACAAGTCATCGGCGTGAAGCTCAATGGCAAGCTCAACCCAGGAATTACCGCCACCGATCTCGTTCTTACTATTACACAAATTTTACGTAAAAAAGGTGTCGTAGGTAAATTCGTAGAGTTCTACGGTGAAGGCGTGGGTCAGCTTTCTCTCGCCGATCGCGCGACCATTGCAAATATGGCGCCCGAGTACGGAGCTACCATTGGCGTGTTCCCTGTAGATCAAAAGACGATCGACTACATGGTTTTAACCGGTCGCCAGTCTATTGCTCCTCTCATCACTCAATATTATAAAGAACAAGGCATGTGGTTTGATCCAAGTGCAACGCCTCATTTCTCCGACACCGTTGAACTGGACCTCGTCACCGTTGAACCTTCTCTTGCCGGCCCTTCTCGCCCGCAAGATCGCGTGGCTCTGAAGAGCGTGAAAGCAGAATTTGCAAAATCATTACCTACTTTGCTTTCGCAATTGACCGGTACTGATCCGGCAGCAGCTGCTGCAAGTGCCGCATTACATTCAAGCGCTACCAAGATTACTTTTAATGGTTTGGATGCGACCATCAATCACGGTTCTGTAGTGATTGCCGCCATTACCAGCTGTACGAACACCTCCAATCCTGCCGGACTCATTACTGCAGGATTGCTGGCGAAGAATGCTGTTGACCGTGGACTGCAAGTAAAACCTTGGGTGAAGACGTCCATGGGTCCTGGTTCTAAAGTGGTCACCGATTACTTACATGAGGCTGGCCTTCTTTCTTACCTTGAAGCACTTCGCTTTCATGTGGTGGGCTATGGCTGTACTACGTGTATCGGAAACGCAGGCCCACTCATTGAATCGGTATCAAAAGCAGTCACCGATTCTAAATTGATTGTGGCGTCCGTGCTTTCAGGTAATCGTAATTTCGAAGGCCGAATCAACACGCAAGTGCGCGCTAACTATCTTGGGTCACCGGCATTGGTCGTTGCTTACGCCATTGCAGGATCAGTTAATGTAGATATGTTCAATGAACCACTTGGCAATGACCCTCTCGGAAACCCTGTCTTTTTGAAAGATGTGTGGCCAACTCCTGAGCAAGTTGATGCAATGGTGGCGAAACACGTCACTAAACATCAATTCGAAACCAGCTATGCTGATGTCTTTAAAGGCGATGAATACTGGCAAAAAGTGAAAGCACCGAGCGGCGAGCTTTATGCTTTTGATCCAAAATCGACTTACATTAAAGAGCCATCTTTTCTGCAAGATTTGACCCCTACCCCTAAACCCCTGAGCGACATTAAAGGTGCCCGGATTTTAGGGTATTTTGGTGATTCCATCACTACCGATCATATCTCTCCTGCTGGATCGATTTCAAAAACTTCACCTGCAGCGAAACTCTTATTAAGTTTAGGCGTGGAGCAAAAGGATTTCAATTCTTACGGTGCTCGTCGCGGGAATCATGAAATTATGGTTCGCGGTACCTTCGCCAATGTTCGGATTAAAAACAAAATCATGAACGGGGTTGAAGGCGGCTTAACTAAAAAGTTTCCAGAAGGAACTGAAATGTCGATCTTTGATGCGGCTGAAAGCTACAAAAAAGAAGGCACCCCTCTCATCGTGATCGCAGGGAAAGAATACGGTACCGGTTCTTCACGCGACTGGGCAGCCAAGGGCACGCTGATGTTGGGAGTGAAGGCAGTGATCACTGAAAGTTATGAGCGCATTCATCGCTCAAACTTAGTAGGCATGGGTGTAATGCCACTTCAGTTCTTAAATGGTGAAAGTGCAGTAGCTCATGGATTTAAAGGCGACGAACAAGTAGACATTGAAGGCATCACTACAGTTCAGCCTGGACAGAAGTTGAAGGCAAAAGTGAAATTTGCAGACGGCCAGACAAAAGAGATCACGCTCCAATGTCGAATCGATACCGCAAACGAACTTGAGTATTATAAAAATGGCGGAATTTTGCATTACGTAATTCGTGAATTAATCAAAAAAGGATAATCGCATGACCCGTGATGAAAAAATGGAACTGATCCAACGCATGCTCGCGCTGAAGCATAAAATCAAAGTGCATGACAGCATGAAGTCTCCGGAAACTCATGAAGAGTTATCAGTGAGTCTGCTCTCCCGCTGGGAACTGGAAGATGAGCTGAAAGCAATCGAACAATTAATTGAAATTGATCGCCACGAAAATGTAGAGCATAAGCAAAAGCAACTGCAGGAAGACTACCTCTCCGGCAAGCCGATGAAGAAAAAGAAAAGCTAAGTGACATTTAAAAATAGAAACTCTAAAGAAAGTGCCCCTTTTCGCGCGCGCTTTTTTAGTGACATCATGATTTTCCTCAGGATTGGCTGGCAATTTTGGCGCGGTTTTCATTTTTTACGCCACACCAAACGTGCGGTCACCATTTTTGGATCTGCACGTCTTCCTGATGACCATCCCTTTTGCGATGAAGCGCGCGCACTCTCACGCGGACTCGCAGGCCTTGGGTTTACCGTAATTACCGGAGGTGGTCCATCCATCATGCAGGCCGCGAATGAAGGCGCTTACCGGGCCGGTGGAGAATCCATAGGAATTAATATTGAAATCCCACGCGAACAAAAACCTAACCCCTTCATTACTGCTGGTCTGAAGTGCCGTTACTTTTTTGTCAGAAAGGTATTACTCTGCCGCTATAGCGAAGCTTTTGTAATATTTCCCGGCGGCTATGGCACTTTAGATGAATTGCTCGAGCTCATTACTCTCATGCAAACAGGCAAGATGATTGAACGACCGGTCATTCTCATTGGCCGCGACTTTTGGAAGGGCTTTCTCGAATGGAGTAAGACCACATTACTCACTCATGGACTGATTAACGAACGCGACTATCAAAGAATACAACTCGTTAATAATGCCGAGGAAGCGTTGAAACTGTTTTCTTAAGACTTTGCTTGTAAAAAGCCTAAAGCTAGCATTTAATAATAGATACATACGAAAGGAAATTTTTAATCATGAAAAAAAATAGTTTAATCATTGTAGTAGTCGTCGTTGCAATCGTTGCAGGAATTGCATACTTCGTTGCTAATAAGAAATCAGAAGAACCATCGAAACCCGCTGAAACTCAAACCACTCACCCTACAGAGACTACAGCTCAAACTGCTGGCGAATCTAAAGTTGAAATCGTGGACACGGTCGTTGGTAAAGGCGCAGAAGCCGTGAACGGTAAATCAATCACCGTTCATTATACGGGAACACTGAAAGACGGCACTAAATTCGATTCATCAGTAGACCGCAAAGAGCCCTTCACTTTTTCTCTGGGCGCAGGTCAAGTGATCAAAGGTTGGGAACAAGGCATTCAAGGCATGAAAGTGGGCGGCAAAAGAAAACTCACTATTCCACCTGATTTAGCTTACGGAAACAATGCGGTGGGCGCGATTCCTGCGAACTCTGTATTGATTTTTGAAGTTGAGCTCTTAGACGTAAAATAATCTTCGATTAGTTTAACGCCCATTTAATATGGGACGTGCAAGGGGTGTAGTCAGACTGACTACACCCCCTTTTAATTTTGTGGTATTCGTCACCCATTTTTGTTTACACTTAATTGATGAAGTCGGAACCCCCTGCTCACCTTAAATCGCCTAATCGTCAGCAACTCCAAGCCTTGATTACAGCAGTGGGTGGGGCTGAGCGCATGCATGAAATCATTTTCAAATTTTATGTACGAATGAGTAATGATGTCATGATCGGTTTTTTCTTCGCAGGTAAGAACCTGGAAGAGGTCGCTAAACAGCAAACCCACTTTATTTTGAACGCAGCCGGCTTGATTGACCGCTTCGAGGGCAAAGGCCCCTCCACTGCCCACGTAGCGCTACCACCTATCCTGCGAGGTCACTTTGACCGAAGGCTAGTCTTACTCAGAGAAACGCTCACTGCAGCCGAACTAGACCCTTTACTCATCAATGAATGGATTCAGTTTGAAGAGGGATTTCGCTCGATCGTGGTGTCTTAATCATGGTTGCCATGATTGAGCGAAACACCCTAGCACTTGGTACCATCTGACCCCTTTCTATTTTTGCAAGGTAACCCCGATGAATTGCAATTTGCTCGGCAAGATCCTGTTGAGTCAAGCCGATCCGCGTTCTATATACGCGCAACTTGAATCCGAATTGTTCCATTTCACTCTTAGCGTTAAGTGCGTCCCTGCCGCTTTCATGTCCCCTGAGAATTCTACTGATATCATTTTTAAGTGACTCATCACTGTGCCAAATATCAACGTAGGTCAGCGAATCGAGACCCTCGCGCATTTTCCTAAACAGATTTAAGAGTATTACCCTCCTGGCCTTCCGATGCATGAACGCACCCACTTTAATTGTAAACCTGAGATTCGGTGCTCCGAGATAAAGAGTGGATGTAGTTCTGTAATGAGGATTGAGTCGCGTTTTCATGCCGCTGAGGTTGCAAGGTAAATGCCAAGATAGATGCAGTAGCGACGTGGTGAACCCACCCAGAACATAAATACTCACCCATCTGCAATTGTGCCTAAAAAGCACAAAGTTAAAAATCCTTGTTTGTGCGCTTTCCAGGCACAATTGCAGATGGCACTCAATGCAAATATAGGGACGGGCAGCTCAAGAAAGTTTACTTTTAAACCCGCAGATGACTGTAAAATGCCCTTGATAAGATGATCGATTAAAAAAATCAGCAGTGAAAAGTTAGAAAACAAGACGAAAAGTCCACAAAATGGACCCACCCCCTAACACATCATCAGCGCTCAAGGGACTTTAAAGCTAAACGAAATCGCCGCGTTTGATTTTATCGAGAATGATTTTCTCTGGCATGGTCGGGTCTTTCGGATTGACCGAGAAAAACGCTTGTTGCTCACAACGGCGTTTATTCTTTAATAACCAGCGAAGAATGTCCGCCACCCCTTTGTTCTTCTTATCATGAAAGAATGGGTCGTTTTTAAGTGCATCATCAGCCTTTTTAAGCGAACGCATTTCTTGTGCATCGTTTTCGCGCACGGGGTAATCGAACAGATCGTATTTCTTAATATCTTCCGGGAGCACGCCTAGAAATCGAACATCAGGCGCACTGTAGTCTTGATTCCGAATCAATGAAGCAGCCGATCCGGCTTTCAAGGTACGGTAAATATTCTGCATGGTGTACGCATCCAAATCTCCGAAAAAATAAAGTGGAATCTTTAAATGATCTTGAATGAGCTTACTCCAACCCCGAACCGCATTCGATGGAACCCCTTGAGAACCCATCAATATACAGTTGTTACGCTTAGTGAAACCATTCGCAACTAAGGTATTGGCTGTACCTTCCGACTCGACGATGAGTGCGAAATCAATCTTCTTCTTGGCGGTCAGCCTTAAGTTTTGCGGCCTGTTTTTAGGCTGAAATGGTGACGTTCCAAGCATCGACAAATCAATCGTTGCAATGTCGCCGTCAGGAAGGGTTTCAGTCACCACGAGTTGTTGTGAATAGGTCTGGCCGCCGCGATCATTGGCGTAACAATTCATGTCCTCGCGATAACTTTCCAAAAGTTCGCAAATAAAATCAATGGTGTCATCGCTCTCGGGTTGATCGGTAAAATCAAGAGGCTTTAACATCGGGGTGCCTTTAATTTCACCCTTGCTGATATAATATAATTCCCTTTTGGTATTGACGGCTCCGGTTTCGATATTTCTCAGCAAAATCTCGAGCATAAAAACCGCGCGACTCATTTTTTTCACCGAACTCACATTCAATTCGGTCGCTACTTTTTTATTACCAGGAGTAAGATACCCTACTTTATGATTATAAATAGCGTTATCGAGCGCACATTTCGTTGCATGAAGTACGGGGCGTTTTCCTTTTTCGAGGTCGCTGAGTAATTTTTTACACAAATCAATACTGAGTTGTGGAATGAGGTTCTGTGCTTTTCCGCCCTTACGATTTCCAGTACGTAGTCCCATGGTTTATTCCTCGACCTCTTCTTCAGTCACATCTTTAGATTTTTGAATTTCAAGTTTACGATTCGCTTCGCTCACTTGGTTTTTGGCTTCGTTGGCATCGCGGCCTAAGATTTTCATCAAGCCTTCGCGCGCGCGTATTTTTTGATCTTCTTTCGCACTCGTAATACGGGCCAATCCCTCCACGAGAATCGGGCCAAATTGCTCAATATAACGTATTTTCTCTTCAAGATCGTTCGCCTTATCTTCGGCCTTAATATAGCGAGAGAGTTTTTGTCCGGCTTGCATGAGTGTACGGCGGATCTCTTCAACGAGTTCGTCAGACGCATCAATGGTTTCTTTGGATGCATTTTTAAATTTAATGAACGGAGACACTACCGAAACCGCAAAAATATAAGGTCCTTGTGGAAGTGCGTCTTTGGGTTGCCCGAGACCATAGGCGCGCCAATTTACCGAAGTGATCGCCTGCACGATCGCACAAGCAGATTTATCAAATTGAAGTGGAACGCGATTCGCGAAACGCAATACTTGTACCGGAGAATCCCCTTCGGATGCTCTCTCTTCGAGACGGGCGATTGCCACTTCCACCTGTACTGGCTTGAAATCACAAATGGTCGGCTTACGAGTCACCACCGAAAAGAAATCCACTTTTCCGATGCGCTGAATGCTTTTTGACATCGCATCCTCACCAATACTTAAAACAGAAGTAGTGGAAGGTGGTTTTAATTCTGTGTTTTGAATTGCAGTAAATAATTTAGTAAAATCGCCATCAGCAAGTTGATCTACATTTTTATCAAAAATGCCTTTTGCTAAGCCGTTTTTTGGCTCTTTCGCCATTTCGTTCATCACTTGATCAGAAATACGGCTGAAACCTTTTTTAAGCCAACCTGAAACTTTTACTTTTCCGAATAAATGCGAGTGAGCAATAAACTCACCGAGCTTCATCGTGTGAGGATGTGGTTCTGTTGCCTCAGGAATGACAGGCAAAGTAGAAGTAACCCGTGGTGATTTCTGCCACTCTTGCTCAGGTAAGCGATAATGAAGAGTTAAATGCGGGTTCACGAGTGAAGTTCCGAGCAAATAATTTAAAATGCCGGCTTCACCATTGACTTGAATCCGTCCATCGAACACAAATTCAACGCGAGTACCAGATGGGCGATCCCACTCAAAGGTTTCACGGTTCTTAATTACGCCTTTATTGTTTTTAATATCAACTTCCACCATGCCGGAAACAGCCTTGCGCATGGCTTTCGTCTTAGAAGTAACTTTTGCTCCCTGAGCACAAGTCAGCTGGGCCCAGGTCGTAGCTGCAGAAATACCAATCCCTTGTTGACCGCGAGTACAACGACCGCGACCAAATTTTGAAGAGGCTAAATACTCACCAAAAACCTTGGTTAAATCATCGGCTTCAATTCCAGGTCCGTTATCATCCACTACGACTCGAATTCTCTCTGAGTTTTTAATTGAACCCGGGCCCAAACGTTCAATTTCAACTTTAATCTCGGGTGCAAGACCATGTTCTTCACATGCATCTAGTGCGTTATCTACGGCCTCTTTAAGCGTGGTAAGCACCGCTTTGGTGGGACTTGAGAAGCCCACTTGTTGAAGGTTTTTAGAGAAATACTCCGCTGTACTGGAACTCGATATTTTTTTGTCTGACATATTCGTAACTTAAGTGAATCAAAATAATGCCGCCGCGTCAACGTAACGTTGCGTCGTAAATGAATCTAAACTAAAGACGGGGAGGCTATGTTGAAGAAAAAATTGGGCAAGTGACTTGGTATTCACAATATTTACAATATTCGCCGCGGGTAGGCAGAGTCGGTGTTTTCTCGCCCTCCGTCCCCTGAGACGCATAAACTTTTTGATGAAGCGCGTGAACTCGCGTCTCAATTTCAGATAAATTCAGTAACTCCGCCGGAAGCTCAATTTTTTGCACTGAATTTTGGCAAATATGAATCAAACTAGCGCTAATACGCTCCGGAACGAAGGAAATGAGCTTACTCGTCGCCCATACATAGAGCTGCAGTTGTAGCTGATAGTGCGCCAGCAATTCCTCCTCTAATTTAGGCTTTTGAGTCCATTTATAATCAATAATACGTATGGATTTTGTGGCTTCATCTACTTCCAAGCGATCCATCATCCCCACCAGCGCTTCATGATGATTCAGTGGTACTTCGAAGCCGAATTCTTTAAAAACTTGTACGTTTTCATTCAAATAACTTTTGAGCGTCAGAACGGGAGATTCGCCTAGTTTCTCCTGTAGTTCTTCCCATTGTTCATTCTCAATAAAAGCGTGAAACTCTTCACCGATTTGCGAGGCAACTCCACTGCCGACTGATTTTTGCTCGTTTTCAAAAGCAGTATAGTCCCGCGCTACTTTCTCTTCATCTTGAATTGACTTCCAATAGCGGTAATCATAGCGAAGATTGCACTGACTGAGGATCATCCATTCACTGGGCGAATGCCTTGGACGAAAATGCTCGATATGAACTCGGCCCTTCAGGGTGAGCGCTTGATATCGGGGCATTAATGGCAATGAATGTTGATCATTTTCATTAGTATTGATGACTTCAGGTGGAAGATCCAAAATAGCTGGCAGTAAGGAGGTTTCCACCCAACCTCGCCAGCCATCACGAATGAGCGGATTAAAATCAGGATTCTTGCTCGCAGCAGGTAAGTTCACTTCCTCTTTCCACGCCAAAATCAGCTCTTCTTGCGCACGAGTGAGGGCCACATAAAACAAACGTTTACTTTCGGCCACGGCACTTTGTTTTTCTAAATCTTCCCACGCCGTGTTTTCAGGATCTTTCGCTTCCTTTTTACCCTTTTCATCACGATTAAAAAGATGAACTCCGCGTTTCCGATCCCAAATTAAATCACGGCTGCCGCCGCCTGCGCGATACTCGCCATCAAAATCAAGAAGCACTACCCGCGGGAACTGCAAACCCTTCGCACCGTGAATGGTAAGTACGCGCACCGCACCCTTTTGAGCTGGCGGCGGAATTTCTTTTTCTAACTTATCGTCATCAATTGCTTTTGAAAACGAATGCACCACTTCCTCAAAGCGTAAACCCTGAGAGGAAAGTTGTTCGGCTTTGTGCCAAAGCGTCACTAGTGGCAGCAATAACTCTTCATCGAGCAAGTCGTTCTTCCACAGCGTTTCTAGGATCTCGCCTGGACGAACACGAGAAAAATTCAAATACGTATCCTTCAGTGCAAGCGCCAGTGTTTGCTCTGATTCCATAAAAAATTTTTCGTAGTAATGATCTTTCCAGGCAAGTAAAGTTTCATCAGGGATTGCAATCCACGGACTTCGAAGTGCAATGACTTGCGAAAGAACATTTTTGGGCGAAACAAAACCTTTTAGAAAAGCGACTAATTCCTGCACCCGAGGATCTGAAAAAAATCTCCCGCCACTTCCTAAAAGATACGGCACCCCCGCACTGGACAGCGCGTGCAGATAACGTTGAGTTTTATCCTTTCTTAACGAACGCGCCAAAATGACATATTCAGAAAGGTCGCGACCCAGCTTTTGTTCTTCGATAAAAAATCGTGCTAAATCGCCTTCATTTCTGATGATGAGCCGAGAGACCAAGGAACGGGAACTCTTCTCCTCTGCGGGCGCACGCCCGGGCTTTAATGCCTCATAAGAAAGTTGCGAAGCCTGGAAGGCGGGCGCGCACACTACATTCACAAAGTCGATAATTTCTGGCCTGCTTCGATAATTAGTGTCGAGCAAATGCTTGAGCGGAAGCTTCTCAGTCAAATCTTGAAATACGCTCACATCAGCGTCGCGAAACCGGTAAATCGATTGCTTGGGATCACCCACCACGCAGAAATTATTGAATGAGGGCTTGGCAAACAGTTCTAAAATTTTCCCTTGAATCGGGTTCGTGTCTTGATACTCATCAACCAGAATTAAATCAAAGCGTTCGTGGTAGTATTTACAAACGCGGTTACTCTGCAGTGCCGCGAGCGCATAGATTTCAAGATCGTTGAAGTCGAGAGCACCGTCTCTGATTTTATAATGGTGATACCGTTGATAAATAGATTCGAAACAAAGCCAAAGATTCTTGACTTCCTCGCGATGAAACGATTTTTTGATCATTTCATCCACGCCAAATGATTTTAAAGAGCGAAGCTTACGAAATAACCCCTCGAGCGTACTCTTAGAGTAAATGGCGAGTAATTTCTCGATGGCAATCGAGATGCCTTCATTTTCATTCTGGCTCCACAAGAGATTGATACTTTTTTCCCAAAGACGGCCACTTTCATCTTCTACTAAAATACGTTCGCCACCCTGCAGACCAGCTTCGGTAGGAAATTCTTGAATGATGGTTGAGCAAAGTCCGTGAATGGTTTTCACCCAATGTGAATGACGGGTTTCATAGACGCCCGCTTTTAAAAACCCTTCTGCGAGTGATTCCTTTAAATCGCGAACTGATTTTTCAGTAAATGAAACTGCGCAAAAACGTGCTTTTGGATTTTGAGCAATGAGGGCGAGGCACTTCGCCACTAGGGTCGTGGTCTTGCCACAGCCTGCCCCTGCAATTACGGCCTGGCCCTTGCCAAAGGATTCAATGATTTGCTTTTGTTCTGGGGTAAACACAGCTCTAGCTTATCTTCAAAAAAAGGCTTAAGCTAGAGGCAAATGAACGTAAATACACTCGAATTTCTCAACCGGATCTCGTTCTTTTCTATTTTGAGCTGGTCATTTTTTATGGTGGCAGCTGTCAGCGCGTTAGTTCTCACTAATCTTCGCTCGTCACTTATTCGCAAGTACCGAAGCCCACTCATTTCAGTAGCACTCAGCAGTTTGCTTTTAGGTGTGGTGAGTACCGGCACGCCTTATTTTTTACGGAGTCTCAATCCAGATCAATCACGCCTCACGCCAATCGATCAACTCACCATCACACAATGGGTTGAACCCGTCAGTAACCCCGAGACCACACTTCAGAACGAAGATGAAACCTCATGGCTAAAAAATATCCCTTATCGTTTTAAATATAAACTTCAATTCAATCCCTATGAGTTTAGCCGCCTGATCAGTATTCATGAAAGTACTATGGTGATCATGGATCAAAAGGGCACGCTGCGTGGATTCAATGCCTATTCGGGCCTGAATCATTGGTCCATTGAGCTTCAATCCCAAAAAGTACTTAGCACCATGCAGGTACTGAAAAAACTCTATATTTTAGATCGTGTTTTTAGTTTAGATGCGCTTCGAGTGACGTGCATTGACCTTCAAAACCCTTCGGTACTTTGGCAACGCTTCATTCCTAATTCAAAAGATGGTGAGCTCAGTTTCTTTCCTGAAACGCAAAGCGTGCTCATCACTACGGGGGCGAATGGGGTGTGGTCGATTTTGGCGAAAACGGGCGAAGTCTTATGGAAGCGCCCTGAAATTTATTCAAAAACCATGGCCATCCCGTCTCAAAAGCATGTGCTCGTATTTGAACCGGTGGTCGCCAATCGCGCGGGGGCTTGGTATTTTATTGATCCGACCACGGGTAAGGTCGTACAAAAGGCACCCCATGTGTACCCTGAGATTTCTTCATTCACGCCGATCGCTGCAAGCAAGACTGCGTCTGAATATTTCTTAGCGAAGGTCAATCCTGAACAGTTTTTCTACATGAAGCACACCGATTTAAGTACGGGCTGGAGTTTCAATGCGAGCGAGCCCATTCATTCAACACTGATTGTGGACTCCGAACATTATTTTGCCTTTTACGAATCAAAGATGCTGGAACTTCGTAACATCGCAACGAATGATTTAATTTGGCAGAAAAAGATGAGCGGCGTATTAAACACTTGGATGCGCTTCACACCTGATCATCAGTACTTCACCCTCCCCACTGAATCGAGCGACGGAAATGCGGGCGTTGCCTTTTATGAACTGGGGACCGGCAATTATCTTTTCACCGCCAAGACCTCCGAGCCCATCATCGACATGGTATTTTTTGGTGATTGGTTTTATCTCTTTAGTGAGCTTCATGTTTGGGCGTTTCAAAATGAGGCTCGGGCGCGGTAGTTACCGAATGGAACTTCGCTTTCTACGTGATACAGACAAACGTGAAGTTGAAGCTTTATTGATCGGTCAACCCAGATATGCTGCGTTATTTTTACGCTCCCTGCACAAAGCCAATCTTAAATTAAATGAAAATCGTTTAACTTTTAGACACTTTTTAAAAAATACCGTCAAAATTTTAGCTTTTACCCCATTTTACCGATGAGTTCGTTAAGGGTACATAACAATTGTGTAAAAAACAAGATACCTGACAAAAAAGCTTTGTTATTAAAGACGCTTCTCGGTATCCTATAGATAGGGATTTAGGGAAGTATTTTGGGGGAACTATGAAAAAATTAATTTTATCAGTAAGCGTGCTCACCGCATTTACACTTCACGGGACGGAAAGTTTCGCGCAACTAGCACAGGGCGCTTCTTGCCAAAATAGTTTTGGCGCTACTGGAACTTGGTCGGCTACTATGGGCCTTTGCATGACCGCCGCCCCCGTTGCGCCACCGCCTCCCAATCCCACAACAGCAAGCATGTGCTCACCAGGCTCACATCCAGGTTTTGGTGGATCTTGTTATCCGGACAGTGGGACCTGCACTTACAATTATCAAAACCAAGGCAATATTTCCATGATTCAAAATGGGGCGACTCAAACGTTCACTGATCCAAGCTCTGGGGATGTAACATCAGTAGCATGCAACAATGGACAAACTACGGTGACACTTCCGCCGGTTACTGTTAGCAGCAAAAGTAATATACCTGGCCCTTATGCACCCTCTAGCATCACTTCTACCAACGGCAACACTTATATCACATATAATAATAATTACTATGGGAGCTCAGGCGCCAACGGCAAAACCACAACATCTGATCCAAATGCGCCTAAAGCTACGCCAGCACCGCCTACTTGCTATGACAAACAATCAGGCGCCGTAGTAACTGCAACAGGCACAACATGTCCATCTACTGCGCAAACTACTCAACCTACTTTGGGGGATATGGCCAAAAATACTCAGGATGCGAATCAATTAATTGTCAATGCTGATAAACAAACAGTCAAAGATGATCAAAACACAATAAGCGCTGACAATAAAGCTTTAGCAAAAGCACAATCAACATTTGACACGGCTTGCGCTAACGGCGCAAGTTCGGATCCCGGCACTCCTTGTGCAGTCGCCACTCAAAATTTGGCAGACGCTCACACTAAAATTGACGTCACCGACAAATCCGCCTACGCTGATCTTGCAGGAGACAAAGACAATCTTAAAAAAAACAAACAAGAATTAAAAGATGCCAAAAAAGCGGCAAAAGTTGCAGCCCGCGAAGAAGCTATGGCCACCAAAGATGATGCTAAAGGCGAAGACGGCTCAAAAGGGCAATGCGGAAAATACGGAGGATTTGATTGTTATGTATCTGCGACCGCAAATTCTTTTGCTCCAGTTGTAGATATGATGGCAAATATGGCGGGCAAGAATGCAGTTGCTACCGCTGGAATGAACCAAACTACGGCACTCACCACTCAAGGTGCATCCGCAACTCAGAATTCAGTTTATGCTGCACAAGCAGCAGTTGCGCGGACAGCGGCAAAAGCTGATTACAAAGCTGGTACAATCGACACAGTGATGGCGGCAGCTCAAGGAGCCTTGGGTGTGATGCACATTGCTAGCACACGAAAGGTGAATGCAACAGCGGCAGGTCTCACTACGGATAAAATCAAACAAACCAAGGCATATCAAGACGAGCTTGCAAGTCTCGATAATGCACAAAAAACCACAAATAGAAATGCTTATTTAGACGCTAATGATACTACAACGCGCGCAGATCTTCGTGCAGCGTCGGCGGTAACTTCCGATCAGGAAGCTATTAATCAAGCAACTGCCATTACCCACGTCCAAGCAAACATTAAATCAAACAAAGATCTCGAAGTCGTTGCACAACAAAAAATGGCGCTCGTTCAAACTCTCGCCATGGCGTCTACCGCAGCGACCGCACACAAACACAATATGGATGCAGCAGCAGCAAACGCGATCGCAAATATGAGCGCTACTGCAGCAACCGCAACCGCCTTCAGCTTCAATCCAAACTCAGGCTTAGCCAGCGCCGCTAATCCGGACAACAATCCAAACGTGGATAACACCACTACACCACTTGCCGACAACGCTCCTACCACCACTACTACCGATGGGAATATGGGTGCGCTTCCTAATAATACTTTAACGGGTGGGCCAACGCCTGCTCCTAACGTAGCGGTTGCGGCAGCTCCCGGATCACAAGGTGGTGGAGGTGCAGGCCTGGGCGGTGGAAATACTTCTGCCAGCAAAGACGACAATAAACCTGCTGCTGAGGCAGCAGCTAAATCACAAGTAGGCGGACAGTACGCTGCTGGTGATGGCGCCGGAGTGAAATATTCTCACGGTGGCGGAGGCGCTGCAGGCGTGGGGGTGAGCGATGGCTTCGCCGACATGCTGAAGAAAATGCTTGGTGGCGATGATCCAAAAAAAGATTTAGTTCAAAATAAAATCGATCTCGACGGTCGCTCCCCTGCTTCTGATAGCGCGGCAGTGCTTGGTCGCGACAAGGATATTTTTAAAGCCATCCATAATCGTTATCAAACAAAAAATAGTCAGGGCGCCATATAACGTGACCGCACTTAACTAAAATTTGTACCAAAAATTAATGAACTAATTCCGGGGGGAATAATGAATTATAAAATAAAAAGTAACTTATTTACAGGTGCCCAAGGCTTCATTGCATCGCTGATGATTTGCACACTTACCACTTCGCAAGCATTTGCGCTAGACTTGCGGGGTTCAGTTGGATTAGAAACAGATCGAATCTGCGCGCTTTCTGAAAATGGCCAAAGCGGAACATCCGCACAAGCACAATGTGCTGCTGCAAAAATGTCGAGAACAACTAAAACGATCGAAACTTCCAAAACGGTGATTTTCACTGTTGCTGCGGGAATTGCATATGTAGCTGCAATTGAGGAAAAAAACCCCTTCGGAGGAGAGGCAGCTCCAGCACTCTGTAAAGCGCTTGGTTATGGCGCCGGGGGCGCAGCCCTTGCATTAGATATTACCGATGGTATTCTCACTAAAGATGCGATGGGTACAGTAACCAAACTTACAACTACAATCATGGGCGGATTAGGTGCTTCACAAGGAGCCGCTTGGTTATTTAGTGGTGCCATTAAAGCAGCAGCATCGGCTGATTCTGCAGTTCAAGCTGCCAGAGGAGTAATGACTCAAAATGGACAAGTAGTAGCAAATCAAACACAACAATCAAAGAAAGATGCAAAAGCAACTTGCTTTCCAATTGCGGTCGGACTTACTGTCCAATCTTTAATATCGGGAACAAGCGCATTGGCCGCAAAAAATTCAGAAGAACTCGCCAATCAAACAGCCGCTAACACCACCGATGTACAAAAAACATCTATCGCCTTTACTACTGGCTCAGGCGGCACCGGCGCTCCTAATAATACCGCAAACAACTCCGCTCCTGCCAACACATCCACGAGTGATAAAGCAACGTGTACCTCGAGCATGACTGCAATGGACTGCGCAAAAACAGATCCAACAGTAATGGCCATGACTGCAGCTCCCGGCTTTATGAATGCCGTTCAACAAGCAACTGGCCAGCCACTCGCTCAGCTCGTGAATGGTTTTAATGGCGAAACACAAGCAGATGCAACTCAATATGCCGCAAGCGCATTGGGCCTGAACCCCTCTGCCCTTTCTACGTTAATGAATAATGGTGCAAAAGCGGCGAAAGATACGGGTAAATTCGATGCTTATACGCCGATGGCCTATACTCGCGCCCCTGCAAAAGCTTCAAGTGCGGGTGACCTTGATTTTGGAAAAATGATGGGAGACATGCTGAAAAACTTGAACCCTGAAGAAGCAAAAAAAGCAGGCGAAGATCCAAGTGAATTAGCGTTTCGCCAAATGGAACTTCTCCCACCAGAAAAATTGGCGACAAACAAAGACATTAGCCTCTTTGCTAGAATTGGTTTCCGCTATCGCAAGAGCATGAACAAGGTAGAACAATTGAATTGGTCTAAGGCCGAAAACCAAGAAGCTACCCGCTCGATTGCAAGTGATGCTGCTAAAAAGTAAAACCAAACCCTATCCTGTTTTGGATCTACTCATTCGGCCTTACTCCTTCAACTACAGAGGCTTACTCAGGTAGTCCATAGCCCTCACTACTTCGATCTTACCTTTTGAATAGACATTTTTAATATTCGCCACGAGTTGTATGCTTTGAGTAGGTTTAAGTTTTTCTGAAAAATAATTTAAACTTTTAGAAATCACTGGATCACTCCATTTCACTTCTATTAACTCTTCGAGCGTGTTTTCTTTAGTAATCGCAAAATCAACTTCATGCCCTTCCTTGTCTCTAATATAATGAAGTTGATATCGATACCCTTGGGAATCCTCTAAGAATTGAATTTTCTTCAACAATGACGTTGCTACCAAATTTTCAAATTTAGCCCCTTCATCGCCAATCACATCAGTATTGTCGTAGAAGTATACTTTTGGAGCCTTCTGAATGGCTCTCGGCAATTTCTTGGTGTAGGGCCGCACTGAAAATACGACGTACATCTTTTCCAGCACCTCTAGCCAATGCTTTAATGTAGCCGGTGATTTCTGAAGGTCTTCTGCTAGATTGGAAAGCACAACAGGTGAACCTACCCTGCTTCTTAAAAGATCTACAAAGAGAGATAAGGTTTGCAAATCGCGAATGGGTTCAAGGTCTCTAATGTCATCTCTGATGATTCTATCAAACCGCTCTCTCCGCCATCGGCGCGCAGACGTTTCGTCGTTTTCTAAAAAAGGCTCTGGAAACCCGCCTACACTCATCAACCGATTAAAAGCATCCTTCTTTGAAATGCCCTTTGGAATCTCAGAAAGCGTAAAGGGATGAAGCCTCCAATAATGATACCGCCCTAAGAGGGAGTCGCCTCCTTTTCGATAAAGATCTAAGCGAGCGCTCCCAGTCACCAACATTTGATGTTGATCCTTTTGAGTGTCGTAAATACCTTTAATCCAGTTTTTCCATTTAGGGTATTTGTGGAGCTCATCAAATACGAGGAGAGAGTCAGTACTTGCCCACTGTTTAGCCAGAATACTTCTTCTGTCTTCATCTAAATCCCAATTAAAATAACGTCCTGATGAACTTTGCTTTAACAGTGTCTGCGCGAGCGTAGTCTTCCCGCATTGCCTGGGTCCACCCAAGAAAACCATCTTTCTTTCCAAGTCTTTTTTAATGAAATTTGACAAATACCTCATATGACTATTTTATACCCAACTTCAAAACAGTCAAGACCATTTTGAAGTCTACTTCAAAATGGTCATATCTACAATTTTGTAAATACACAAAAATCCCATTATAATTCGATGGCTTAACTATAACAAAAACCTTAATTAACGTTCCGCTACAGGGTAAGTGCCGTTATATTTGAGTTATTGAAGCTTCGCGACCGCTGCTCCGAAGATCTTATCGATACCGGCGGTGAATTGCGGAGTACCGCTTACTTTGAGGGCGCTCGGTAATTCTAAACGGCCCTTCCAATCAGGCGCGACGAAATGCATTCGCACCGTAGATTTTCCTCTGTTTTGTAAAATATATTGTTTGAGCGAACGCAGTTGATCCACTTGAATTTGAGTGGGATCAAGTTCGAGCACTACCGTCACTACACGGCCACCATGTGCGTCTTCTAGTTTTTGAAGTGCAGTGGCTAAAATCTTGGGTTCGCCTTCTTTCACATCAAATTCACCAGTGATGAGAATGGGCTCTGGCGAATCCTTTGCAAGGGCGAGTGCTTCCTGGTTTGCAGCGTAGAACTCGGGGAACGCAATGACCTCTACCCTACCATTTAAATCTTCGAGTTGGAAAAAGGCCATTTTAGAGCCCTTTTTAGTCATGATCTCTTTGAACTCACCTATGATTCCCGCAAATTTAATTTCTTTACGCTTCGGACGTCCGCCACTTCGACCCCATTGTTGGTCTTGTGCAGGTTGCGGCGCTTGCGGTTTCAGTGCCAACTCTTTAAGTGTATCAGTATTATTGCCAAGCCAGTCATTACAGATCCCCTGCCAATTCTGCATCGGGTGGCCAGAAATAAAAAACCCAAGGACTTGTTTTTCACTGAGCAAGCGTCTCGCGAGCGGCCACTCGGCTTCCTTCTTAATCAGTGAATCCACCGACGCAGACATTCGCACTTCTTCTGCTTTGAAATCATCGAACAGAGAGTTTTGTCCGAGCTCCGCCTTCGCTTGCTCGTCTTGCCCGTACTTCAGCAAATTTTCAATAGAAGCAAAAAGTGACGGGCGATTGAGCGTAGGCCCCATGATCGAATCAAAACCACCTGCGAGGATTAAGGACTCTAAAACTTTTTTATTCACTTTGCGCATGGACAGACGCTTACAAAAATCGAGCACGTCGATAAATTTAGAAACAGCCCGTGCTTCTAAAATCACTTCAACAGCGGTTCCACCTACCCCCTTAATTGCCTCTAAACCGAATCGGATTGCTTTATTGAAACCATGAATAGGCACCGGTAGTTTCTCCACTGTAAACACATGCACCGATTCATTCACATCAGGCGGCAATACAGTAATACCCATTGAACGCGCGTCTGCCGTGTACTTGGCAAGCTTATCGGTGTCGTTCATTTCCGTGGTCATCAGCGCCGCCATAAACTCAACCGGATAATAAGTTTTTAAGAACGCCGTCTGATACGTGATCAAACCATAAGCGGCCGAGTGGGATTTATTAAAACCGTAATCGGCGAATTTCGCGAGAAGATCAAATAAATCAGAAGCCTTTTTCTCGTCCGTGCCGCGTTCTTTTGCACCCTTAATGAAAATGCCTTTATGAGTGGCCATCTCATCGGCCTTTTTCTTACCCATCGCACGCCTGAGCATGTCGGCTTGACCAAGACTATAACCGGCAACATCGCGCGCGATTTGCATCACTTGCTCTTGATACAAAATAACGCCGTAAGTATCTTTTAAAATCGATTCCAGGACCGGCAACTCATAGGTCGTTTGCAAACGACCATGCTTTCGGTCGATAAAGTCGTCCACCATCCCAGAACCAAGCGGGCCCGGGCGATAGAGCGCGTTGATCGCGGTGATATCCTCAAGATTACTAGGAACGATTCGTTTACACAAATCCTTCATTCCATCCGACTCAATTTGGAACACGCCGTTCGTGTTCCCGCTTGAAATTAAATCAAAAACTTTTTGGTCGCGGGTGGAAATCGCTTTTAAGTCAAACTTCTCTAGGCCCGGTTGTGCACGAATAAAATTAACGGCGCTATCAATCACGGTCAGGGTCTTTAGTCCTAAAAAATCGAATTTAATGAGGCCGATTTTTTCTGAATAATCTTTATCAAATTGAGTGACCACATCGCCGTCTTTTGAAACATAGAGCGGGCAATAGCTGACGATCGGCTCTTCGGTGATGATCACTCCGGCAGCATGCATGCCGGCGTTTCGATATAAACCTTCAAGCTTGATGGCGTATTGCCACACCTTTTCTAGTTTCGGGTCTGACTCAATTTTCGCGCGTAAATCGGGCGCATTATCATAAGCATCTTTGAGCTTAATATTGAGTTCATCAGGGAACAATTTTGTAATTTGATCCGTCTCTGAGAACTGCAGACCCAATACTCGGCCCACATCTTTAATTACCGCTTTTGCTTGCAGCTTACCGAAGGTAATGATCTGCGATACATTTTCCTTACCGTACTTTTGCTCTACGTACTCAATCACTCGACCACGGCGTTCTTGACAAAAATCGATATCGAAATCGGGCATCGACACCCGTTCTGGATTAATGAATCGCTCGAAGAGAAGCTTAAATTCAATCGGATCAATGTCGGTAATTTGCAGCGAATACGCGACTAGTGAACCGGCACCCGATCCCCGACCAGGGCCGACCGGTATACTCTGCGCTTTTGCCCATTTGATAAAATCAGAAACGATCAGAAAATAACCTGCGAAACCAGTCTTTTCAATCATCCCGAGCTCAAGCTCCAAGCGATCGCGATATACTTTTTCTAATTCAGGCCAATTCGGTAAATGCCTTTTTCCCTCAGGACCCGCGAACTCAGGCTCGCTAAAACGAACCTCTAACCCTTCGCGGGATTCCTTTTTAAAGAATGCGATCGAATCGAAATCATCACCCTTCTTCACTCCGTCCGGGCGGAATTCTGGTAAGTGATAAATCGCTTTTCCATTTGCGTCTTTAAATTTGAATTCAACGTTACATTTATCGGCAATTTTAAGAGCATTTTCGAAGGCGCATGTATAGGCTTCTAGCCGCTCTTTCATCACCTTACCCGATTTGAATGAGAACTCAGGCGGCACTAAACTTTTAGGTCGTTCAAAATCTAATTGCCGTCCGAGCGGGATACATTGAAGAATTTCTTGGGCTTCAGCATAAGACGAATCTAAATAATAACTTTCACTCGTTCCCACGAGTTCAATCTCATGGCGTTTTGCGAGTTCAATCAAACGCTGATTCACTGATTCTTGCTCAGGCAAACCATTGTCAACAATCTCTAAGTAGAAGTCTTCGCCAAAACGCTTCTTAAACCATTCTGCGGTTTTACTGGCTTCCTCGTCTTGCGAAGTTAATAACTTGTAGCCGATTTCACCCCGAATCGAGCCCGATAAAATCACGAGCTCGTCACCGTAAGTATTGAGTAACTCGCGATCGACCACACCACGAACCAAGTCACTGAGTGGCGTTTTGTTAGCGGATCCATCCATAAATGCTTTCGTCAGCATTTTTGAAAGATTTTGGTACCCAGCTTTATTTTTACAAAGCACTACCAGTGAATGGAGCTGCTTGCCCTTGCCTTCAAATACTTGATCGCGGCCTTCCGGGCAATAGACGAGCTCGCAACCAATGATAGGTTTAATCCCTGCATCTTTACAGGCGAAATAAAAATCAATCGCACCGAACACATTGTTCGTATCGGTGATCGCCACTGCAGGCATGTTTTCAGCCTTGGTGCGCTTGATGAGATCGCCAATTTTAATGGTGCTCGATAAAAAACTGTATTGAGTATGGACGTGGAGATGTACGAAAGGAATAGGAGTATCCCCTGCGGCGACTGCGGACGCAATTGCAGTTTTGTTCGCTACCTCACCCCCTTCAGCCATTAGTCGCAACATCCTTTTCCGTCGTGCTCATGATCGGCGCCGCATTCATCGTCACCAAACATATCTTCAAACTCTTTATTATAAAGTTCGGTATCAGCGACGTAGTTCATTGCTGAAATTTTTAGAAAACTGATTTCTTCCTCAGTGAGTGCTCGCGCCACTTTTGCAGGCGATCCTTGAATGAGTGATTTCGGCGGAAACACTTTGTCTTTAGTAACCAATGCTCCGGCTGCAACGATAGAGTCATCATCAATCACAGCGCCATCCATAATGGTCGCACCCATTCCAATTAAAATACGGTTCTTCACAGTACATCCATGAAGGGTCACACGATGACCAACGGTTACGTCATCCCCAATGATGAGCGGTGCACCTTTCATCGGTGGCTTATCGCGGGTCACGTGCAATACGGCTCCATCTTGAACGTTGGTGCGCTGACCGATGCGAACATAATTCACGTCCCCACGGATCACGACTTGAAACCAAACGCTACTGTTCTCGCCAATTTCTACATCACCAATAATATCGGCTGATGGTGACGTGAACACGCTCTCTGCAATTTTCGGCTCGATGCCTTTGTGTGGGAAAATCATATTTTAAACTCCTGAATTATTTTTGAAAACACTAAATTATTGAGCAATTTCACTGCTAGAATAAGAACTGGTATATTTCAACTCAGCAAAATCGGGCTGATGCACGAGCTCGCCTTGAAGCGACAATGAAGTTGATCCCGTGATTTTAACCATCAAGAGCGCGCCCAAATAATTGCGTTGCGTGTGATCCACAAAATTTACCACACGGTTACAACTGGTGCGGCCGGTCCATACCCGTCCAAGTGCGGTCGGCGTTTCTTGCGCGCGATCTGCAGCCGTCATCATATTTTGATTCTTCGCTTGTCCTTCAACAAGTACTTCCATGGTTTGTCCCACACGAGACGCGTATCTTACCGCTGCAATCTTAAGTTGATGCTGAAGAAGTTGATTGAGTCTACGGTTCTTCACCTCTGCAGGCACATCATCTGGTAACTTTGCTGCGCGAGTACCCGGGCGTGGCGAATAAGCAAACGCATAAATATTGTCGTATTGAACGCGATCGAGTAGCTTCAAAGTCTGTTCGAAATCCTCTTCGGTTTCAGTTGGGAAACCTACAATCAAGTCGGTAGAAAACCCAATCTCTGGACAAAGCTCTTTTAAGCGATCCATCTGCGCGATGTAGTTTTCAATTTTATGGTGACGACCCATTTTTTGTAAAACCACGTCTGAACCTGATTGAACTGGCAAGTGCAGGTGTTTCGCCAATTTCCCGATTCCGCCCTTTTCCTTTGGTGCGTAACACTCAATCAACTCATCACTGAAATCGAGAGGATGAGATGAGGTGTAACGAATGCGTTTTAATTTTTCAAAACGCGGATCGTTTTCAATCGCATATAAAAGCTGGGGGAAATTCTCTTCGCCATCACGGGGGCCGACTTTACCGATAATGTTATTGAGCTCCAGGGGCAAATAGCCTTTTAGGTTTTTATTACCTTTACCAAATGAGTTTACGTTCTGACCGAGGAAAGTTACTTCGCGAACGCCCTTTGCTACTAACTGCGCAAGATCTTCCAGCACTTCGTCGATGGTACGTGATTTTTCTTTTCCACGAGTGAACGGAACAATGCAATAGGTACAATATTTATCGCAGCCCTTCATGATGTTCACAAAAGCTTGCGCTTTTGATCCATGAATTTTGGTTTGAGTTGAATAAGAAAGAGTCTTATCGAACTCTACTTGCACAAAATGTTTTTGCCCACTTTGCGCTTTATGTACGAGTTCCGGCAACTGATCGATGGCATCTGGCCCAAATACGAAATCAAGGTAGGGAGCGCGTTTAAAAACATCACCCTTATCGAGTTGGCCGACACAACCGCCGAGCGCGATGATCGGGTTTTTCTTCTTCTTTAAAACTTGTTGCTCGCCTAAGAATGAAACTGCTTTATGAACAGCCTTATCACGCACGGAGCAGCCATTAATAATGATGAGATCAGCGTCTCCTGGAACCTCGGTAGGCTCCATTCCTTTTTCTCCCATGAGCGCGAGCATTCGCTCAGTGTCGGCCACGTTCATTTGGCAGCCAAAGGTTTTCACGTATACTTTTTTAGATGGATTTGCAGCAATCTCTGATGGATTACCTGATTGATCGGTCATATGTTCCTCCCTGGAGTGCCGGTGTAGATCCGCCCCAAAGCAATTGGTTGATTCTGGTTGAAAATTACTACCATAATCGACTCAAATAAGCTACGGATATAGTCCTAATGACACATGGGGGCTCCACTTTTAAACTTGATCCGAAATCACCGGAATGTTCTACACCACTCATGAAGCAATTCATTGGTTTAAAACAACAAATTGGCGATTCGATTTTATTTTTCCGGATGGGTGATTTCTACGAACTTTTTGGCGAGGACGCCGTATTGGCCGCTCCCATCTTGGGCATTACGCTCACCTCACGCGACCGTAAGAGTGAAAACCCTGTTCCCATGGCTGGCATCCCGTATCATAGCGCCACTAACTATATTCAAAAGTTGCTGAACGCAGGCAAAAAAGTAGCAATCGCTGAGCAAATTCTTCCGGAGGGAATGACGGCCGACCAAATCAAAGGGATCGTCGAGCGAAAAATCATCCGCACCTTTACCCCTGCAGTTCAATTTGAAATGAATGAAAAGGGCGAGCAAAATTTTCTAGCCACTCTGGCCCCCGACTCTACTCAGGCCAATTCAAAACTCTTTACGCTCGCACTCCTTGATCCGGCCACCGGCATTTTAAAGATTTCCAAGCTCTTACCACTTGCTGAACTCCTGACGGAATCGGCTCTCCTGCAGGTCAGGCATTTTCTAAATCACTCGTCAAAAACTCCGATCGAGCTCCTCGAACTCCTTACCATGAGACCGAATACACTCATCGAAGATATCCCGCACAATTGGGTGGCTGATCACGATGTGATTCCGTTCCTCTATAAGCAATACCAAAAGCAAGCCCTCCACCCGCTTTTAACAGATGCTTCTGCGCAAAAAGCTGCGGCACTTCTCATTCAATACACCTTAAAGACTCAGGGCCTTGATCTATTATCGCATTTACACGAACCCACAGCTCTTCACGAGAGCAATGCGCTGACCGTCGGCCCTAATACACACTCACATTTAGAAACTCATGATTTATATACGCTCATCAATCGCACCGCCACTTCCATGGGCGCACGCGCTCTAAAACAACTCCTCGATGCTCCATTCAAAACGGTACGTGCAATCGAACTACAACAAGAAGCAGTCAAAGAACTTGCGAAAGAAAATTTAGAGAGCACTCAGATTCATACGCATCTTCGCGACATTTATGATTTGGATCGCATCTTGGGTCGGATCTCCACTAAACTTGCGCACCCCCGAGATACCTATGCGCTGGGTAAGAGTTTAAGCGCAGCTTTTTTATTTGAAGACAAACTCTCTCGCTTCAAAGCTGCGAAACTTCAAATATTAAGTCGCAAATTAAATGCCGCAAAGCTTACGCTCGCGCCACTCGCCGAGCGAATTCTAAAAACACAAAGGCCTGATGCTCCTATCCACATGCGCGACGGGGGCATTTTTGAATACGGCACTGACCCAGAACTCGACCGACTTCTGACTCTGACCGAAAAAGGCGAGAAATTTGTGGTCGAACTTGAACAACGTGAGCGCGAGGCAAGCGGCATTGGTTCCCTTAAAGTAAAATATAACCGCGTTTTCGGTTACTTTTTTGAAATTTCAAGCTCCAACCTCAAAAACGTGCCATCTCACTATCAACGCAAACAAACGATGGTGGGCGCTGAACGTTTTTTCACAGAAGAACTCAAAAAATTCGAAGAGGAAATTCTGTCGGCGTCGAGTAAACAGAAAGCGCTCGAAGCCACTCTATTTCAAAAACTCATGGATGACTTGCTTGCGCAAGCGGAGCCGCTTAAAGAACTCTCAGCCGTCATGGGTGAGCTCGACTCGCTCATTTCACTTTCCTTTTTGGCGCAGAAAAGCTCATGGGTGTTCCCAACCATCGATGAAACATTTATCTTTGATGTGAGGGGTTCACGCCACCCTGTCGTCGATGAATCCTTACGCGGGCAATTCGTTGCAAACGACCTACACTTAAGTCACGACACCGCTCGCACTCTCATGATCACAGGGCCCAACATGGGTGGTAAATCCACCATCATGAGACAAATGGCGCAAATCATTCTACTTGGCCAAATGGGGGCCCCCGTCCCTGCAGCTCATGCTCACTGGGGAATTTTTCATTCGCTCTACACCCGGATTGGTGCTCACGACGCCATTTCAAAAGGTCAAAGTACATTCATGGTGGAAATGGTGGAGCTTGCACATATTCTTTCTCATGCAGATGCGCGCTCATTCGTTGTTCTCGATGAAATTGGCCGCGGGACTAGTACTTATGATGGAATGAGTGTCGCCTCAGCGAGCCTCGAGTATTTACATTCACAATCAGGCGCTCGCATTGTGTTTGCTACCCACTACCATGAGATGACTGAGCTCGAAGCACGCATCCCAGGATTAAAAAACGCGTACATGAAAGTGCTCGACGAAAAAGGCAAACTTACTTTTCTTTATGAACTCGCACTCGGGCGCTCATCGAAAAGTTTCGGAATTCAAGTAGCAGAACTCGCAGGTATTCCTAAAGCTGTCATCAAGCAAGCGTGGTCTATATTGAAATCACTCGAGACTCAAGCAACCAACGTGTCGAATAGCAGTCACCCAGATCAGCTTTCACTTTTTAGCGGCATCAGCCATGATTCAGCTCATAGCCTCAACACCGATACCAATAGTGAACCACTTACTGACGAGGAATCCATGCAAGCGACTATTTCTGGAATGCTGCCTGGCCTCACTTCAGAAATTGCTTCAGAACTTCGGGCACTCGATATCGATCAACTGAAACCGATCGACGCGCTCACTTACCTTTCCGAACTTCAGAAAAAACTGGTGTGAAACTCATTAAGAATCTGACCATTAAAACGCAATTGGAAGTACTCACGGTTGGTTTCCCTTTTTGTGGATTCAAAATCATCACCGGGATTTTATTTGTACATGAGGCCTTTGCTCAAGTGGTTACTTACTTGGGTTATATCCTCATCACACTCGGCCTCATTGATTTACTGATGAATGGTTGCAATTTTATATGGCTCACCCTAAAGAAAAAACGCTTATTTGATCCCTGTTTTGCTGGCTTTCTATCTAGAATCTTAAACCAGTCTGAAGATTTCGGAAATTCGATTGATATTCTCATTTCGTTTTCATTAGTCGCACTGGTGGTAGGCGCAGGGTTGATTCCAAGACTCCATACCGAAGAGTTACACATTTGGAATATTTGCGTGGTCATCAATGTGTTGGGCGCAGGGCTTGGGCGATTTACTTAATCATTGACCCTGATTCCTGGCTTTGATATGCGTTATTTTCAGTTAACAAAATAATAAGGGGAAAAAATGAATTTGAATTTAGCACTTCAAACCCCATCTAAAATATTTTTAATAAAATCAGTTTGTCGCAACCATTTCACCGGCGAAAGAAATAAATTACAGACATTATAAGCCCTAAAATAAAGGTACTGGAACGGACTAAATGTCAATCCACCTTCGG
>CAIMWN010000223.1 GCA_903845155.1 Oligoflexia bacterium | reverse complement strand
TGTATTGAATTTCAGGCATTTTGGATTCATCCAAAACAAACTTCCAATTTATGAAATTCAATCAATTTTGGATGTTTTATTTGATGAAAATTTTAAGTCTTCAATTCGTGTAATTATTTGGGATATTGATTTCAGATTTAAAAAAGAAATGAAGCAGATGTGGTCTCTTAAAAATTCCAAAATGTGAAACTACGATAACCTACTCATCTAAATGAAGCCACTGATCTTCAGTTAAATTGCGTAGAAATGTAGAAATTTCATCAAGTGCTTTTTGCTCGTCTGCCCACCTAATATGTTCCTCTAACCTAAGAATCTTGATTAGAGCTGGTGTGTCGTGCCAAGCTGCGAGGATTAGAGGTAGAGCAGGTTCCCAACCACTTCCAACGCGCTTTCGATTTGGAAGTAAATTCCACAAGGCATCCCACTGCATTGGCATCGGACATACTCGGGATTTTTCACGGCTATAACTTATTAATGAATCAGCTGTATCGGTCATAAAACACCTCACTGTGTAAATGCCATTTTGGCATGTCAAGATGATTAAGCTGAACTTTTAATATAGTCACGCAATGCAAGCTGCACCTGCACCCTTGCCATTTCAGCGATGCCCAAATTCGGCAATACGTTAGCTAGTAAATGCCCGATAGCTTCGTTGAGGATCACTTGCCGCCTAATAGGTATACGGGCAGTGCTGAAGTCTTTCAGGTATTCATCGATTTCGTAAGCCGCTTTGCCCAGCTGAATGCTGGCATGCCTCAAGCACTTCTTGGCCTCATCCCTAACCCGCTTGGCCTCTTGCGCCCTCAGCTCAGCCATTTCCTCATCTTCATCCATTGCCACCGCCCCATTAGTTGCTGTGACAACAGTTTTGCTTCAATCTCCAAAATGGACAACCGAAACATGGAGGCAATGGCTAGAAAAAATTCGAGCGCCTTTTATGGAGTCGAACTTTTTAAGAAATTTAGTTCTAGTCCTAAGCCTGGCTTCAAATTTTCCTGTGCAAAATGAAGTGTTAAAAGTGAAGTCAGGAATCTGTAAACCAAAATCACAGATGCAAGTATCGAGACGAATGGTTTTGTCTTTTTAACGAAAGCATCTCAAGGGGCATTTGGAGGTGCCAGTTTGTCTTGGGTTTTGAGGTCGAAGTCCGTGGCATCGTGACGTTCGTGTAGCTGATCTGAAAGCTCACTCCAAGTTCGGTTCACCTTTCGACCGCGCATTACGGCGGGTCGCTGTAAAACCTCATTAGCCCACCTCCTTAAATTCTTGTAGCTCTCAACTTGCAAAAACTCGCCCGCTCCGTAAGCCTCACCCAGCACTAAGTTGCCATACCAAGGCCAAGTTGCCATGTCTGCGATAGAGTATTCGTCACCCCCAAGGTAACGGTGTTTGGATAATTCCCGATCAAGTACATCCATCTGCCGTTTCGCCTCCATAGTAAAACGGTTGATTGGGTATTCAAATTTCTCAGGCGCGTATGCATAAAAATGCCCAAACCCTCCGCCTAAATAAGGAGCTGACCCCTGTAACCAAAAAAGCCAGTTCATGACCTCTGTTCTCGCAGCTGGTTGTTTGGGAAGGAACTTAATAAATTTTTCAGCCAGATAAAGCAGGATCGCTCCGCTTTCAAATACACGACTACCCGTGTCCGTATCGAGTAGTGCTGGAATTTTCGAATTCGGATTGACTTCGACAAAACCAGATGAAAACTGGTCGCCGGTGTTAATTCGGATCAGGTGGGCGTCGTATTCCGCCCCCTTCTCGCCAAGTGCCAATAACTCTTCCAGCAAGATCGTTACCTTTTGGCCATTGGGCGTACCCAGCGAGTAAAGCTGCAAAGGATGTTTACCGCGAGGCAGAACAGCTTCGTGGGTCGATCCGGCAATGGGACGATTGATTTTGGCCCATTCCCCACCGTTCTCGGCGTCCCAAGTCCAGACTTTAGGGGGTACATATTTATTTGTGTCAGACATGATC
>CAIMWN010000222.1 GCA_903845155.1 Oligoflexia bacterium | reverse complement strand
TAAACGATAGTTCACGCGCATCTCATTTCGACGCTCTATCAACGCTCCTTATTCGGAAAATAGTTAGGAGTACTCAAAATGAAACAGGTTCAATCGAAATTATTTGTCATGTTGTCTTTCATGTTCTTTCTCACCATGCGGCTTCAATCTCATGCTCGGCCCTTAGACGATGACGATCTCTATCCAGTCAGGAATGAAAAATCAAACTCAGTGCCGACCTCCATTCCAGTAGCCAATGATCCGAATGAGTGCGCTTGCGCGTCTTCTACTTTTAGTCAACTGAGCCCAACACCTTCGCACCCTTATGAGGTCAAAAAAATCACAGGGCATAGTTCCGAGGCGGGGGTAGCAATGAAACGGTAATATGGAATGTCTTTTAAAAATAGTTTTTCAAAAAATGATGTTCAATTTTTTTCGGCGAGTTGATTCCGTAAATATTCGTTTCTTGAGCTTGTCGGTCGTCTCCGCGATCACCTAAAAACGTAAAGCCCTCCTGCACTCAAGCGCGCCAGCAAAAAGCAGCTCGCACGCTTGATGCCCGAAAATTCATTTTCGGTTGTCGGTCTTTACAGGTGATTGCTGCGCCTTCCCTGATTCCATCACCCCTCTCACGGGATTTGTGAAGAGGGGGTGATGGAATCCAAAGCCCCAAACAAGAAACGAAAGGGAATCAATTATGCAAACCGAAAAAAATGAAATCATGATTAAGCTCGAAAAACTCGCTTACCAAAAAAGCAAACCATTTTGTTACCATTGCTATAAACCCGCCTTAAGCGGAACGTGCAAGTCCTGTGGGACGGATGACCTCATGCGGGCCACTGAAGGCGGTGTGGAATTTGGAACCTTTTGGATCATCGAAGACTTGATCGAAGAGCACCTCACTCCGGTCAATGTCGAAGAGGAATTCGAGGAGTCGGTTCGACAATGTTATGATGAAACCATAACCGTACTTTGGATGCAGCTCGATGCGGTCACCGTCGCGAAGGAATCCGATCCCATTTCTTGGAGAATAGCGATGGACGAATGGCTTGACCAAGAAATGAGCGAGGAGCAAATCATGGAATTTAATTCCAAATACTATCGCACCTCTGACATCGATTCATTCCTCGATCAAGAACTTATTGAATAAGTTCGGGGGGTAATACCCCCTTTTTTTTCTCTAATCAAACCGTCATGAACGATAAAATACAAAAACCAAAAAGGGAGATTGCTTACATGGAAAAAAACCAAGTCGCAAAAATTGCTATTACCTCGGACGCCGACGTTGCGCTTGTTCAAGCGCTTGATTCTGTCAACCAAGGGAACTCAGGTGGTAGGGTTACTAAAGTGGAACTTGCATCGTGGCTTATACTCAAAGCAGCGGTAGCCATGAATACCCAAAATATTGATGAAATTAGAAAAGCACACTTCAACCAATCGATCTACCTTGAAAACCTCCTCCGCACACTCAAGCAATCCGGGCGCAATGCACTCAGCTTTGATGAAATTGAAAATCTTCAATCTATTCTCAAACAAAAACTTATCCACCCCAAAAAAACAACCAAGCCCAGCACTGAAAAAGAAGGTGTGGCACAAATCAAAAAAATACCTTAGTCAGATTTTCCATTAATGCGCTTCATCTATAAATAAGTGGAGGGGCCGGAAATGGAAATCAAGAAAACACCTAAAAAACAAACGTGGATGGGTGAGAAGTCCGTCGTCTATGAAGTTCCTATTTCAATTCGAGAATATCATCTAAGGCTTGAACAAATGATGGAAACAATCTATAGTGAACTTAGCCAGCTCTCTCATGAATCTAAGATTTTAGGTTCTTCATCTAGTCAATTATTGACGTTAATCCAAGCGAATCCAGAAATTAACAAAAGTAGTCAGGGTTTTAATCCTGATGGAGAGTCGCGTTCAATCGCGCAGGAGGCATTCGATGGAGTCGCTTGATTTTCTTTTAAATCAAAAAGGTAAGGTAAAAAGGAGTGAGAAAGCATCTCAGTCTAAAATCAAAAGATGCGGTGGTTACATTCGCGTTTCCACAGAAGAGCAAACTTTAAATCCTGAAGGTTCGATCAAGAATCAGGAAGAGCGCATTAAACAGGCACTTCAATTTAAGAACTCAAATGAGGAATTTGGGGAACTTGCTTTTACGTTCATCGATCCGGGATTATCTGGCAAAGACATGAATCGCCCCGAGCTAAGACGAATGCTAAGGCTGGTGAGTGAAGGCGAGATTGATCTCATTATCGTGAGTGATCTTTCGCGCCTTTCACGTTCAATCCGCGACTTTTCTCAAGTCTGGGAATTTCTGCAAGCCCATCACTGTCAGCTCTGGAGCTTGCGGGAAAACTTCGATACGTCTACTGCTGCAGGCGAAATGATGCTGTACTCGATTGCAAATTTCAGTCAGTACGAACGGAAGCAAACTGCCGAAAGGGTTTCAGCAAATTTTCAATCCAGAGCCAGCCGAGGACTATGTAACGGAGGCACGATTCCACTGGGTTATGAAGTTGATTCAGAAAAACCGGGGCATCTTAAGATCCACGAAGAGGAATCTGCGACAGTTAAAGCTGCATTCTTAGCACTTTTAAAAGAAGGATCAATTGCAGGGGCCGCAAAATATCTGAATCAAAACGGATTTATTTTTGCAGCTCCGTACCGAAACGGAGGTGGACGCGGACCAAGGTTGAAGAACTTCAATGTTGGAAATCTAAGTTACTTGCTCACCAATCCTGCCTACATTGGCATTCGCCGCTATAAACAAAAAAATGGAAAGTTTCAGGAATCAAAAGCTGCGTGGCTTCCCATTATCGACGAAGTAACATTCGCGATGGCAAAGGGGGTAATTGAAAATTCAAGGAAACGAAAGCTACCGAGCGAGAAGCGCTACCCGTACCTCCTCTCTGGGAAAGTTTTTTGTGAAACTTGCGGTCAAGCCTTGGTGGGAAAGTCTGCTCATGGAAATAGTGGGCGTGTTGCGTATTATGAGCACGGATCACAATTAAGACGTGATGGGTGTATTCCAAAGGAAGATAGACCCGAAAAGTGTAAACCTTTCCGGGTTCAGGCAAAGATCTTAGAGAAGCGTGTTTTTGATGAAATCGAAAAATGGTTGAATGATCCCTCGCTATCGGAAGTGCTCTTTAAAAAACTCGATAAGAAATCAAATCAAGTTTGCCTAACGGATGAAAGGGAAAAGCTCTCTGCACAAACCCAGAAAATCGACACAAAGATCGAGACACTTGTGGTCAGACTTTCAGAACTTCCTAAAAACATCCCAGCGACTACACTTTATCAAGAGATTGAACGACTCCAAAAAGAAAGGATATTGAGCGAAGAAAAGCGAAAAACCTTAATTGAATCACAATCTCATGGAGAACAAACCGTAAAGCCGATCCACTATGAACAATTTTTGGTTCGCATGATGAGAGTGGTAAAAGAAAATGCATGTTTCGAGACTCGAAAGGCAATCGTGAATGCACTCGTTCAACGTGTAGAGATCCATGAAAATGGCTTTAAATTGGGTTTTTATGTTGGCGCGGGACAAATAAAAAAGGGGGAAGCTTTGGCTTCCCCCTCGTTTTTAAAGGATAATATTTTTTCGTCTACTGGTTCTTTTTGTTTGCAAAATGGCGGGCTCGAAAGGGTTCGAACCTATGACCTCTTGATCCGTAGTCAAGTGCTCTAATCCAACTGAGCTACGAGCCCGCATTGCAAATGAATTTGCGAATCAACACCCTATAATAAATGATGAATTTAATCAATTTGATTTTCTGGGGAAGACTTGGCATTCTATTGAGGATGGGACAGGTACCGCGTTCACCCTGGGTGAAGTTTCAAATTGCTGTAATGATTGGTTTTTTTGCGCAGTCCTGTGGTCAGGTCTCCACGTCGTCTCCCAGTACGGTCTGTACGGCAGGGACGGCTCAGATACAAATTTATGACGGTTTCCTCAGGAGGGCCTGTGGTTGCGTTGAGCCGAGTGGGCAAACCTACACCTCCGGACTGCAGTGTACGGTCAGTGCAGGAACTCAAATGTACTTCGTTTTTATATCCATTTCGACGACACATCAAATTGCTATTCCACCTTTGGGCACCACCCAGGTGAGAAATGCGAACCCCAATTCAAGTTTACAAACGGACGTCATCCCACTCAATCAAACGGGGACATTTACGTTTCAGGATGTTTATTATCCATCATTGAGTGGAACGATCATTGTGAATTAACGAAGTAATTGAACTATGAGCCTAAGGAGCTTGCTATGGAAATGAATGCTGGATGTTTGGATCGTTTTGTTAGAATTTTTGCAGGAGTGGTAATATTTGGATTAGCCCTTTGCGGAACCATTGGAAGTTGGGGATACCTTGGCGTAATTGGTATCGCTACTGGTTTGTCTGGAATGTGCCCACTCTATGCGATCGTCGGACTCAGTACTTGTTCTTGCAGCGAAGAGTCTCACTAATACTTTTAATTAAAATCGCACTTGAAGAGTTCACGTGCTTATTATCTTTTCGTCGCTCGAACTCGGTTAGTGAGTTCTTAGATTTTTCATATAAGAAATCCCCAACCGTTCCGATTTGATTAAGAAAAATGCACTCCCTTTGCCCTTTCTCAATTCCCTTTAAAGTAAAAACACTTTTTTTTGACGGAAAGCAGAGTACACTCAGCCTACTAGGGTCAATAATTTGTTCTACACATGAGGTGTACGGTCGGGTTATTGCGTTCGTATTTAATAAGGGGGAAGAATGAAAAACATTCTTTTATTAGTATTAGCAGTATCGTTCGCATCATCATTCAACACGCAAGCAAAAGCAGACACCAATCCTACAATGGCAGCAGAACTTGGAGCAATCCAGGCATCACTGGATGCCCGCGATGAATTTGTAACCGCGCTTCAAAAGAAAGATTTCACCGTCGTTGCTCAGCACGCCTTTGAAATCGCGATCAAGGAACTCGTAAAAGATCTTCGTGAGCGTAACGATGTAGGCATGGCCAATGAATTGATGGGGCAATGGGAACAAACTCAATCCATGTTTTTTTCACTCAGCATGGATGAGCTCGGCGACCACGCTCCACTTTTTACTTGGTTAGAAGGCTTTTTTACTAAAATGAGCGACAAATACGGCGCCATCATTTTTAACCTTCCGTACGTAAAAGATCTTCGCACTCTAAACTTTGCACTTCCAGTTGTGTTTAACCCAAAAGGTAAATGGCAAAGTGCTGAATACGATAATCGCATTGAATATCGTAAACATTTCATTCCATTTGCTAATATCGTCACCTTTTACTCTGCAAGTTATGCATGTAACTACTATGCAACTAAAGCAGGTCAACCACAGTTAAAGAAGCTTTGTAAAACGGTCGCTGAAAAACTCCAATTTGTAATGGGACGTTACATTGCGGCTCCGATTTCTGATTGGATCTTCAGAGCATCGAATCATAGTATCCAAATCGGCAAAGACCGTCTTCGCTACACTACTGCATCTGAACTTAGAGCCGCCGTTATTGGAAACTAAAAACTAAAATAATTAACATTTAAATTGAAGGAAAAATTATGAAAACACTATTAATGGTACTGGCACTTACTGCCATGACTCACGTTTCTAATGCAGCAACGATTGCAATTATTGATTCAGGTACTGATTTGAATCACCAAGACCTAAAAATGAAAAAATGGGTAAACCCAATCGATATCGACGACGCCGTTGATAATGACGATAATGGTTACATTGATGATATCAATGGTTGGAATTTTGCTGATAATAACAATAAACTTTATGACAAATCTTTCTTAGGAAAGTTTTCTCCTGATGTTTATAAGTTTTTTGAAGTTCAAACTAGAATGTTAAGAGGCGAGTCTACACCTGAAGATACTATTTGGATTCAAGAAGCACGTAAAAACCCAAAATTAATTGCTGAACTTGGAACCTTCGGAAACTTTGTGCACGGAACTCACGTTGCAGGTATTGCTGCTAAGAATGCTGAGCTTGCTAAAATCATGGTTCTGAAAATCATTCCAACTAAGTCACCAGTGGGTGGCCATTTGGTCATGAGCGACAATGCTGAGGCTAATGCGGCTTTCTCTGCAATTTCCAAGGCTGGTGGAAGTGAAAAAGTGATTAAATTGGGCTTAAAGTTACTTGCTTCTCTACAAGGCAAGCAATTGGCGCCCATTGGTAAATACGTAGGGCTTGAAAAAGCGCGTATCGCCAACTGTTCTTTCGGGACCAGTACTCACGCAGCGAGCACCATTCTTAAACCCATTTTGAAAATGGCTTTGAAACATGATCCGACTGAGGAGGAATTGATGAATTATTCAATTTTCTTCGTAAACGAAATCATTAAGTCTGCAACTCAATTAGTCGCACCAGCACCGAAGACCTTGTTTGTGATTGCTGCAGGGAACGACGGTATGGATAATGATTTATATCCAACTTCACCCGCTAATCTTAAATTGCAAAACACGATTAGTGTTGCTGCCACTTTGGGATATAAAAAAATTGCCAGTTTTTCTAACTTCGGTGAAAAAATGGTGGATGTAGCGGCTCCAGGAGTAGGAATTCTCTCTTCTATCCCAGGCAACCTCTACCTCACCGTGAGCGGAACTTCTCAGGCTTCTCCGTTTGTAGCAAACGTTGCAGGTCTTGCGGTTGATCAAAATCCAAGTCTTTCAAATTCAGACCTAAAACGCATTTTGATGGAAACCTCCGATCAAAAAGAATTTCTGAAAGGCAAAGTAATGTCGGGCGGTATTGTGAACACGGACCGTGCGCTCATGGCTGCAAGACTTTCAAAATCAATGCAATTGGGTCAAGCGATTAAGTCCGCTCAAATTCAAATCACGGATGTTAAATTACCTGCGTTTGAGTCAATCAATGGCGAGAATGAAGGCTATGTGCTTCCAATGCCGGGTTTGTTTCAATAACCTTGGTCTGACTGATGTTTTTCATTCGGTCATCCATGGTTTTGGTAAGAACCAGTCCGTCTTTGATGAGTTGATTTGCGATAATGTCGCGGGCAATTCCTAAAGTCGCAGTGATTCTTGTTTCTTTAAATCCTTCAAATTGATCTCCACCACTCGCTAAAAAATCGAGGGTGGAGATTTTAAATTTACGGGTATCGGAAGTAGTGGTCTGGTCATCAAAAAGAACCTCACCATCAATCGTTGCCACGCTGAGCAATTTTGCATCCGTGGATACGTCTTGCCCCTTTTCGCAAGTACGCGAGTACGTCACCTTTAGTCCGCTTTGCATGAGTGCCCCGAATCGCCCGCAAGTCGTAATTGAACGCTCAAGCAATTTCTTTACTCCGCTCCATGGCATTTCATCCATTACTACTGCCATATTCGAAAAGGGAATCACCTCAAAAAAGTTTTCATAGAGTACTTCTCCAGGATTGATGCTGGTTCGTATGCCACCGGTATTCATGAATGATATTTGAGTCCCCGTTCCCTTTCTTAGGGCGTCAGTAAGGATGTCGGCAAGTGGGCTCTCTGAAATTCGATCAACATAAATTCTATCTTGAGCTGTGGCGATTTTCTCCTTGGCTAAGGGAGCAATCATGGTTCTAAGATCTTGAATGAGCGCGTCGATTCCCGAATGATTCGGCACTGGTACCGTATACTGGTCACATGCAAACAGAGGCTTCCCTTGATTGCATGTGACACGATCTATTGGAATTCCTGCTTTCGACTGAGTTTGATCTTGAACGACGGTATGGGTACTTGGGTCCCAAATTAAATCCACGCGCCCGAAATTTTTAGCTTCCGCACCATCTTGCATCACATGCACACCATTAATGGAGTCATCGTGAATGTAATGGGTATGGCCCGCAGCAACCAGGTTCACGCCGTTAGCATATTGAGAGTTAATTTTACGGGTAATGTCAGATGCTTCCTTGGTGTTGTCAGTGTTCCCATTGTGGATCATGATCACAAAAATATCGGCAAGACCTTCTAAGCTTTTTCTGATTTCAAGGTAAGTTTCCGTTTCGTCTCGAAAGCAAAGGTCGCTGACGTTTACTGCGGTAGTGGTTGCAGTGGTGTTGTGATGATCGAGGCCTACAAGTGCAACGCGAACTCCGGCCTTATTGAGAATAACATAAGACTTTAGAAAAGCAGGATGAGCTGCATTTTCAAAATCAAGATCACTCAACAATGAACTTCGTGCGGGTCTGCATTGAGCGTCGACTTCCACTTTTGTGCGATCGCCTTTTGCGAAAATGCTCGCTCTCAAATAGGTATTTGCGGATAGCATGGGAAAGGTGGCTATTTTTGAAAGTCCCTCAATCACTTCTCTTGGATTATCTGAAGTTTTTCCCGGAATCACTCGGTCGTATAACCAACCTAAGGGACCAAAGTCGTAGTCGTGGTTACCGGGGATGATGGCGTCATATCCGATTTTGTTAAATGCCTTAAATACGGTGAGTCCTTCGTCAAAGTGACTGAGGAGCGTTCCTTGAAACTGATCGCCCGAGTCCAAGATATAAAAAGCGGCATTGCCATTTTGGTATTCGGGTTGCGCGCGCATTTGTTCAGTGATGGATGCGAGGGTGGAGAGTCCTCCGAAGGTCTTTCCGCTTTTAGAGATACTAGGTTCTAAGTGACCATGAATGTCGTTCTTCAGTAAGAAGGAAATCTTTTTCGTACCCGAACTTTCTTGGGCGCTGCAAAGTGTGGTAATAAGGAAGAGTGCTGGTATAATGCCAAGGGCTGATTTCATGGGCGAATTTTACTTCAAGTGATTGAGATCGTCAATAGACTGACACCGTAAAGTGTTCGAAATGATTACACTATTTTAAATTAAATCTATTCATTAAAGATTCCGACATGTTAAGTGAGGAAATATGGATTCATCAAACCCAAAGTTTTTAGAAGTGACATCAGCGGTAGACAATTTTGATAATCAAGGTGATTTGATTCGTAGCTTAAAGCGCGAAATCAAAACCCTGAAATCTAAAGTCATTACCCAAGATATTCGAATTTTTGAAATGCAGGCTCTACTCCAATCAGGTAAGGGCTTAAGTAACATCATGAATCTTTCGCAATTATTGGACACTTTCATGGCCGTCATTCGCGAACGTTACGACGTCGTGAACTCCAGTGTTCTCTTAAGAGAAGACTTTGAAAATGGCGAAAAAGAATTTTTTCAAGTGAAGCGCTATTGTTCACTGGACGATCATTACATTGATATGGTCGGCCGACGCGAGCCCCTCTTCCTGTTTAGAATTGAAAAGAATAATGGTCTTTTGTGGCAATTAATTCAGCAAGGTTCAGTATTCAGCGTTCGAGATCTACAAAAGGAACCGCGTTTTGTCACAGCATGGGAAAAATTAAATTTAGATATTCTTCGTTCCGATTTTTGGTGTCCATTGATTAAGAGTGGAGAAGTAATTGGAATCCTCACTTTAGGTGAGCGACGCGATGGAACTCAGGTAACGGAGAGTGAGTATGCATTTGTGCAAGAGCTCGCTTCCATTGCTGCAACTGTGATTGATTCGACTCTTAAGTACGAGAAGAATCAACGCATCTTGAACAATATTCAAATTCTTTATGATGTTCACCAAGAGCTCTCGACCATCAATGATTTTAAAGACCTCTGTAAAGAGACGATTCGAAATGCCGTTAGGGCGGTCAAAGCGCAAAAAGGTAATTTGATGTTGCTTAATCGCACTAGCGGTAAGCTTGAGCTCGTAGTTGCGTGGGGCTATATTGATGAATCGGTTCTAGATGGCTTAAATTCAGGTAAAATTGAAACAAAAGCTTTTGAAATTGGCGAAGGTATTGCGGGAACAGCGGCACTTCAGCGAAAACCGATTGTAGTCAATAATCGAGACAATATTCCTCAGATGGGTTCATTTGAAACTTATTGCATTAGCTCCATTCCCGTCATCAATGGCGGGCAGTTGGAAGGTGTAATGAATTTTACGAACAAGGTTCATCTTGAAAAAGATGGGTCCGCGGTCCTCGATACCTTGGGACGATTTACGAGAGAGGATGTCAGCTTGCTTCAGGGGATTGCAGATCAATCTGCGGTCAGTCTTCATAAGTCGCGACTGTACTCAGCTTCTATTACCGATCGACTCACGGGGCTTCATAACTCTCGTTACTTTGAAGATACTTATTATGAATTTGCTGCAAAGGCCGCAGTGGAAAATAAGCCACTCACCTTAGCGGTGCTTGATATTGATCACTTTAAGAACTTTAACGATCGATATGGACATAAAGCTGGTGATTATATTTTGAAGAGTGTGGCCTCAATGTTTATCGAAGTGAAGAGGCCATTTAAGCGCGACAATTCTTACCGTTACGGTGGTGAAGAGTTTTGCATGGTGATGCCTGAAACCACAGCGGAAGAAGCATTTGAAATATTTGAAGAGTATCGAAAGCGATTAGATAAAACTGAATTTGAATATGAAGGTCAAAAACTGAAAGTCACGGTATCGATCGGTCTTGCTCAGATGGGGTTACACTCGTCGGATGCGCGTGTGCTTTTTAACTTAGCAGATGATGCCCTCTATGAGTGTAAGCGCAATGGTCGAAACCGGGTGCAGCTGGCAAAAATGGAAGTCGCTGGTGAAAACTCATCTCCGATGGGATCGGATGAAGCGACTGGATCCGAGAAAAAAGTAGGGTAGTACTCCCAAGTGATGCGGGCAATTGAATGCCGCATTAAATTACACAAGAACTGAATAAAATATACGACTGCATAAAAAATATACATGCCTTGTGTAAAATGTGGTGCGGATTCAAAAGTTAAGCCCTTGAATTGCTTGTTTATTATGCCGCGCGCCATCTTGGCATACGCATTGCATTAACTATCAGCATAAGAGTGCCGATCCCCCCTAACCCCCTCACAAAGGCACCTTTTTCAGGCCTAGATCTTACCCCCCTTTGATCTAGGCCTATTTTTTTATTGAACTCTTCTCCCATATATTCGATGCTAAGCCTCTAGTGGAAGCTCAAACGGTACTCTGGAAGCCTTGCTCATCTTGTAAAAAAGCCATTGGTTTAAATAGCCTTTATTGGACGTGCAATGTCTCCACATGTAATCGTAAGCGCACAGGGCTTGTTTTTTGCTCGATAGAGTGTTGGGACGCGCATGTTCCAATGGCGAATCATCGAGAGTCTTGGGCGTTAGAAAATCGGTCTCCGAAAGTATTGGATATATCAGAGGAAGACCGAGAAGAGCAATCGACTAGAAGCAGAGATAGTTCTCAAACGAGCGTACCTCGCCCGAAAAAGGAAATGTCCGAGCGAGATAAATTTATTTCAGGTCTAGGAAACGACGACCAAACAGACGAAGAGGAAAGGGAAAACACCATGACAGACGGAAACAGTGAAAAAGAGATTTTGGTTGTAGCTTCTAAATTGAAAAACTACATCAGAGCTAAATCAGGAATGAATACATCAGGAGCAGTAGTAGATGTTCTTTCTGATAAAATGCGTGAACTATGTGATCAGGCAATTGAAGCCGCAAAACGTGACGGTCGCAAAACCGTAATGGATCGCGATTTCGGCTGAGAAAAGGTCGGGCCCACCTTTTGGTTTAG
>CAIMWN010000221.1 GCA_903845155.1 Oligoflexia bacterium | reverse complement strand
GGAGGCAATAAAAATGCTGCTTGTTTCAAAAGTCCCTCGTGCTCTTGAAACCAAAACAAAACTCTTTGGTTTTGAGTTGGCCGACGTTTTAATCATTTTCCTCTATCTGTCACTCAGTAACGCCATCTTCGGGCAAACCCACTTCAAGTTTTTATTCGTTTGGATGGGCACCTTTACCTTGGGCTTCACTCTCTATTTCACTAAAAAGGGTAAGCCAGACGATTACCTCCAACACCTAGGCGAGTTCTACCGAACACCTGAAATTCTCTCGCCCTCTTCTCCTGATCTTAAATATCAGCCTTATTTCAAACCAGAAGAATCGGAGAAATAGAATGAGTGGAAATTTTTCAAAACTAAATAGTAAAAGTGAACACCTTACTGAGCACTCTCTAGCGCATGAGCTCCCTTACTGGGATTTTTCAGATGAATCTAGCACTCCTTGGGTATCACTAAGTGACGGTACACTTGTGATGGGGTTACAACTCCGAGGGGTTTCTATCGAGACCCCAGAACCTGAAAACATTAATCGCCTCACCCAAAGCATTCGTTCATTTTTGAACTCACTGCCAGATGGAAGTGAAGTACAGTTTTTAGTCGACGTAAACTCAGATTTTTCATCCATGATTTCAGATCATGAGAGTTTGTCTGGAAACCATCCTCTTATAAAATGGGTTTCTAGTTCTTGTATAGCAAGACTTCGCGATGAGTTAAAAAGTCAGTTGCTGAGAAAAATGAACCTCTTTTTGTTCATCTATGAGCGTTCCGAATCGCAAACGTCAGCAATTTCGTCATTCTTTCAAAAAAAGAAATCCTTTGAACAGGTAAGACGCTCTGAACATGAAAAACGCCTACATAGTCTCAATCAAAAAAATATCTCCATCATGGAAAATCTTCAGACGGTCGGAATTCAATCAAATCTGCTCTCTGTTGAACGCCTTCAAGAACTAATTTACCGATTTTTGAATCCGAAACGCTCAACACAGTTTTCATCTCCTAAAATTAACTCAGAACACCGTACTCAAGAGTTTACTGCAAATGAACTTTCGATTATTCCTGAATTATCACTACCCTCCCCACGTGAGCAGCTCACTTGTAGCACTCTAATTCAGTCAAAAGATTCATTCGAGCTCGATGGATATCATCACTCGCTCATCACGTTAAAAACACTTCCTGAGATGACTCACTCTTGCCTAATTGCAAATTTTCTCGCTCTTCCCATCCATTATTCACTTTCTGTTCATGTAAAAGTGCCGGAACAGTCTAAAGAAATCGCGAATATTCAATCAAAACGAAGAATGGCACATTCCATGAGTATTACTCACGGTGGACGAGCATCTGACCTTGAAAGTGAAGCTAGACTCCAATCTACCGAAGAACTACTTCGTGAACTACTCAATACAGGACAAAAAATATTCTACTTTCAGTTTACCGTTCTCTTAAAGGATGAAGACAAAGACTTACTTGAGCAAAAAACAAAGAGCGTTCTTTCAAAAATTCGGGAGCTATCAGGAGCAGAAGGTCTCGCAGAAACAGTTGCAAACTTTAAAGTATTTAAGACAATCCTCCCTGCAGGCAATACCGCATTGGTTCGCTCGAAAAGAATCAAGTCTGATAATCTCGCTGACTTTATTCCAATCTATCAAGCACCCGAGGGTCATCAAAAGGCTATTTGTCTTTTTAGAAATCGCCAGTCTGGTTTAATAAAATATGATGAATTTGAATCAAGTCTCCCTAACTTCAATAAGCTAGTCACCGGATCATCGGGCGCAGGGAAGTCGTTTCTCAACAACTGCATTCTGCTGCAAACACTCACTCAAAACCCTCTTACTTATGTGATTGATATTGGTGGATCTTACCGAAAACTTTGCGAATTCATGGGAGGTCAATACATTGAGGTCACACCGCCTACAGATAAGATCACTCCCTCTAGTCTAAATCCATTTGAACTCCCTGAAGGAGAAATTGAGCCCACGCCGCAGAAAATCAAGTTTCTTTTGTCATTGCTAGAAACCATGCTTTCTGAGGAAGAAACCGATCGAATTCCAAAACTTTCTAAAAGCTTGCTTGAAGAAGCCATCATTCACACCTATAAACAAAACAGCCGTGAAACAACGCTCTCATCATTGGTTCAAACGCTAAAGAACAGCGGTGAAGAAAGTCTTGAAAATTTCGCGAAAATGCTTTTTCCGTGGACCGGTAACCGCGCTTACGGACGGCTTCTTGATGGTAAAAGCACATTATTGCTCAGTGCTGATTTCGTGGTGTTCGATTTAAAAAGTCTCTCCAGTCACCCCGATCTACAGTCAGTAATGATTCTTATTATTACTGACTTTATTTTAGGAAAAGTAGAGTCAATCAAAGACCGAAAAAAACAAATTCTAATGGATGAGTGCTGGGAGCTTTTAAAAAGTAAGGCATCTGCGCAGTTTATGGAATATTGTGCAAGAACTCTACGTAAAACGGGTTCAGGAATTACATTCATCACTCAAGGGTTAGAAGAAATTGTTCAGAGTCCGATTGGGCCTGCGATTTTGAATAATACTGCTACCAAGTTCATTTTATTGCAAAAAGGCGATCTCGAGCCTACTCGTAAAACCTTAAGGCTGAACGATCAAGAGATGGCTCTCATTTCATCTTTAAGACAAGCTAAAGGAAAATATTCTGAGGCTTTTATGGTTTCAAATGATCTTCGGTCAGTGATTCGTATCACTCCAACGCCCGTTGAGTACTGGCTTGCCACTTCAGATGCATCTGATAATACGCTGCTAGAAAAAGCGAGAATCCGCTTCAAAGAAAAAACACTACCTGAAGTAATCCATTATCTTGCTCAATATTTTCCTGGTGGCTCACAAGGAACAACTGAACTCATCGAACCTGCTGAGAAGGAGGAAGTATGAAACTAACTCGTATGCCACTCATTTTATGCATTGTGGGTACTCTTGGACTTTCACCCGCAACGTCGCGTGCCGATTTTTTTGGTGGAGACCTTCCACTCTTGAGTGCAATTCTTGCTCAAGCTATTCAGCAACTTGCTCAGCTAAGAGCACTCATGGGGAACGGTAAAGATACGCTAGGCTTTCTTGAACTGATCAATGAGGGAATCAGGCAAGCAATGGACATCATGCGAACCATGAATACCACGATTCAACCGGGCATTTACTCTAACTACCAGAACGTAAATGATCTAATGAATCAACTGCAGTCACTCTATGGAACCGTGTCAGACACATTTGATTCAAAACTTGAGCGATCGCAAGATCAAAGTGTTTCAGAAGCAATCACTCTTCATAATCAGGCCTTTCAATACGCAACCCAACTTGATCCCGAAGTAGAGAAAATCAAAGACTATGCACGGGTGGTGTCACCTCAGGGAGCTGCAAAGCTCACCGCCCAATCACTAGGCGTACTCATTCACGTAAGCAATCAAATTCTACGCACCAACGCCGCCATGCTTAAAATCATGAGTGAAAACCTCGCTCTGCAAAACAGACATGAAAAAATGAGTTCGAGAGCCTTTAAAACCACCTATGAAAGTGTTTCCAAAAACCTGAACAGTCTCGCGCCGATGCAAACCTCTACCGATCTAAACAAAAGATAGGCGGTCAATCACGATGGATAATTTTTATCTGTTTGGTTCTCTTGTACTTAAAATCCACAATGAGCTAGTCAATTGCTTCTATCTCTTTTTGCCCGTGTTTTTCTTACTCGCCATCATCATTGATTGGCTTAATGCTCCGGGGGGTACACCCGATTTTCTGGGAACTCTAAAGCGTGCAATTATTGCAACACTTCTTGTGGTTAGTTTTCAGGAAATATCTGAAACCATCTTGGATCTTGCAAATGGGGTTGCTGATAAAATAAGCGATTTGAATGGCCTTGATAACTTCATGCAAATGGCGGCCACAAAATCGGCTTCCTACACGCCTGATGTGTCGAGCGCGATTCTAAAATTTGATGACTTCTTCATCTCAATTCTTTCTTTTGCATCTTACATAGTTTTATTCTTTGCAAGGTATGTCACCGTAGCCCTTTACCACTTCATGTGGTCAATTTTAGTGATTTTATCACCCATTCTGATCCTATTCACTCTATTCAAGGGGACTCTTTCGATTCCCATAAATCTCTTTAAAAGCCTCATTGAAGTAGCTTGCTACAAAATAATTTGGGCAATTCTTTCAGCCATGCTAATCGCACTTAGCTTTGGAAATGCGTTTGCTGCAGATGGAAACTATCTCACTGTCATTATCCTGAACTTTATTATTGCGCTCGCCATGCTTGCCACACCAGTCATCGTTAAATCACTCATTGGAAGTGGCTTATCATCGATGGCCGAAACTTTGGGAGCAGGTGCAGTGATGGCAATGGTGTCTATCCCGACGAAAGCGGCAGCGGCTTCGGGTTTTGCTAAGGGTATATTTAACAATACCAAAGACTATATGGCGCATAACTTCTCTCAACCTAAGTTCAGCATGACTCCCGAATCGGCACCTCCGAAAAACACACAATCCTCTCAACCAACACTTGCCTTGCCAGCACCACCATCACCGCCTCCGCCGTCAAATCACAAATAAAGAGTAGGGAGATTATATGAAAAACTTAAAAAGAAAATACTTTGAACTTTGGGCCGATGAAGAAGCACAGAATTATATTCTTAAATGGCTTTTGATTGCATCATTTGCAGTAATAGTAATTGAAAGTGGCTTTCTTTGTACGCTCGCCATGAAAAAACCAACTCTAATTGCGCTTGGGCAAAACGATACTAAAGTACTCACTCTTGAGAAACCAAAACCCGAACTCCTCTATGAAGAGTTAAAAAGAACAGTCGAAGACTATGTTAAGACTCACTATACTTGGGACTTTAGCAACATAGAATCCGCACACAAGGCTGCTTCAAAATTTGTATCTGAAAAGTTTCAAAAGGCATTTCTTGCAGCAAATGCCGATCAGGTAAAGGAAGTAAAAGAGAAAAAAATTTCTCAAACGGTTTACCTCTCAAAACTAACCGACATCGACCCAAGCAAACTCACTGCAAAAGTGTACATGGATCGAATCTTTTCTATCGAATCACTTAAAGCAGTGGTGCCGTTGATCCTTGAAGTAGAATTTGAATATGGCCCCAGAACCGAAACTAACCCCGAAGGGGTTTACATTGTTTCAGAGAAATCCATTACCGAAACCGTCAAAAAATAGACGCTCTTACCCTTAAGCACATGGAAGTGCTTAAAAAATATTTTAACAATAACAATGTTTTGGCTTTGCTCTAAATAACCGCGTTAGTTCAAAACTCAAAATTTAGGTTTTTCCTCAAACTTACCGATACTTATACGGGAGACCAAGAAACCATGACCAAAACCACCGAGCAACAAGAGTTCGAATATTCAACCATTGTACAAGTAACCCGTGAGCTTCAATCCTGTTTTAAGGAACTGAACATTACAGTCACCCCATTTGAGCATGAATCTCTCAGTTGCTTCATCAATGATGTGTACGGAACTCGAAACCGTGCTTTTCATGATGTGTTTCACGCTCTGGATGTAAGTGAAGGTTGCGGCCCCTTGGGTAAAATTGCAGGACTCATGCACGATGTGGTTTATCTTCAAGTTGATAGAAGTCGCTTGCCAGAGCTTCGAGCACTGTTTGGTATTTTTGATCCGGGCGAAAAACTGGAATTGGTGATTCCAGCAG
>CAIMWN010000220.1 GCA_903845155.1 Oligoflexia bacterium | reverse complement strand
TTTCATGCTTTTTTACCTTTCGCCACTGCAGGAAGCTGCACTTTCATCCTTGAACCTTTACCCACCCGGGACTCTACAATTACATCTCCACCATAGGAACGTAAAATTTGCTGACAGATCGACAACCCTAAACCATGGCCTTCACCTACAGGTTTAGTGGTAAAAAAGGGCTTAAAAATTCGCTTGAGGTTTTCATCCGAAATACCCATTCCACTATCTTCAATTTCAATCGTGATCCACTTTTTCTCAGGATCGTTATAGGTACGAATCCAAAGCGCGTGAGCCGTCTTTTGATTCTGCATTTTCTTATTTTGCTCAACCGATTTCTCTCTCATGCTGTCGATCGCATTGTTCACCAAGTTTAAAATGACTTGTTCGATTTCAAGCGGCACCACTTCTACACTGTCGTAGGTTGCAGTAAAATCACGTCCAAACGAAATTTGATACCGCTGCAGGGTTGGCATCACCAAAGCCAATATCCGCTCCACCAATTCTTTTACTGGAATGACAATTTTATCCTGTGCAATTGGTTTTTTTGTAGTTTGCAAAAACCCCTTTACGATTTCTTCAATTTTCTTCAGCTGTCCTGAAATCACCTGCATCCGACTGGCAATCGGACTGAGCTCTTGCTTGGGTACTGAGTGCTCTAAATCCATATTCAGTAATTGCATGTGCCCACTGATGGCATTCAGTGGGGTGCCAATCTCATGCGCAAAGCTGGCCGTTAACTGTCCCATGACCGCGAGTTTTTCTGTATGAATCAATTCTTGCTGAATTTCTTGTAACTTTTCAGACAACACCTCATTACTCATTTGAGCCACGCGGAGCTGTTTCTCATTTTCGATCGCACGCTTTAAGAAATAACTGAGCAACAAGATCAGAAGAATCGTGCTCACAAAAGCAGCAACTAGATTGATCTTGAGCATGGCACTTTGAACGGCAGAGACCAGCCGAACCGATACGAGCACGTGAATATTTGCGGTTTCGCTCGTCGTTTTATCAAAAATATTTTTAAGTGAATTTACTTTCTCACTCGGCTCTTTAACGGGGTAATAAATACTCCATACCGGTATACTATCCTCCTTGGTGAGCTCAACAGTAATTTTATCCGTGAGTGCGGCAATCGGAGGAACGGCCCCCTCTTCTTCTTCAATGCTCGATGCGAGATATGCAAGCCTGCCCACTTTTGGATCACGCCTGATTACATCCACCCGAATCACGCTTGGCTGCGCGTAAATCATTCTCTGAATTTGATCTTCGATCAATGCATTGGCGTTTGGCTTGGAGAGTAGTTTTCTTGATTCAATTTGGCTTGAAAGATTTTGGGCGAAGGACAGGCCCACTTGGCGAATCTCTTCATTCAGGATCGGGGCCATCACTCTAGATTGAATGACCCCCAGTAAAAGGGAGATAGGGAAAATGACTGCCACTAAAATCAAAATGACTTTAGCTTGAAGATCGAGCGCTCTAATTCGTTTCAGCACCTGAGTCGTTACCGTCATCATTTAAATGTACCATGGGTTAAAAAAAAAGCCGGATGCGTTTCCACATCCGGCTTTTTTAAATCTGTTACCGAAACTATTAGTTAGTTGCAGCTTTTTTAGCGTGTTTCTTTGCTTTTTTAGCAGCTTTTTTCTCAGCTTTAGTTGGAGCTGGAGCAGCTTGTTGAGTTGCAGCAGGTGCTGCAGCAGCAGGTGCTGGCTCAGCAGCGAAAGATTGTGATGATACGAACATAGCTAATACAGCGATAATAATTGCTTTCATTTGATTCTCCTGTGAAGTGGTTATCGGAAGTCGTAATTTAATCGCTTTCGATCGGAATGTATGTAACTAAAGTTACATTGCGATAACTAACCGGATGAAAACATTTTTAAAGCTCGCAAAATTTTTTCAAGG
>CAIMWN010000219.1 GCA_903845155.1 Oligoflexia bacterium | reverse complement strand
ATTTAGAAGCATTGAGCGCTCGAACGGCACCATCATGGACTTTGAAGTCGATTTGACTCATTTCTTTGAGCGTTGAATATTCCTTGTTGAGCGTGGGTGAATTGTAATAAATTTGATCATAATTTGCTTTCAACATCGTCACCAATCTGTAAATGGCTTCATTGCTCACATCCTTGGTAGTCACCAAAACAACGGGTACGCTGATGGACTTGATCTCAGGATCATTTGCCGAATAGACGCCTTTGGGTTTCGTGTATGGAATAGACGATGGAATCTCCTCTTGCATAATGGACAACACTTGTTCAGGAATGGGAAGAAGCTTTGCCTTGCAAGCCATTAGGCGTTTCATCACAGGACCGGGATGGGCGCCTACAAAAATGCCAAAATCATAGTTGTTGTTGCAAAACTCAACAGGAACCTCTGGAGGTGATAAAAATTTGATGGAACTAAAATCTTGCTCTTTAAGGTTGGCAGCTTTTAAAAATGTTTTGCCAGTAATCGAACTCGATGAACCACGAGAATTTGCGTTATAAACTTTGCCTTTTAGGTCATTGAGTGAATTGATATCCTCTTTGACAATCAAATTAACAGCAAACCGACCTAGCAAGCCCAAGAGTCTCAACGGCGTTGGGCCATCTTCTTCTTCAGCGGTCATTTTGAGCAAGTTATCGCCTTGGGTGATGGTCACCTCAAAAGAATCGTTTTCAGTTGCAACCACATTGAACTCTGCTCCTGGGGTTTCGATCAGAACACATCTGATTTTGGAGTAGTCAGTGTTCTTGTTGATGATTTTGCAAATGGACTCAGCAATGGGGAAAAATGCACTTCCTCTAAGGCCAGCACCAAAGCGAATCAGTTTATTGGGGAAGTCAATGTTTTGAAATCCGTATGGATTGGATCCTTGCGTCTGAGCATATCCCATTGAATTTAATGATAAAGCCAAGGAAAAACATAAGAATTGAGCAAAGAGTTTCATGGATAAGTTCCGACAACTTCAGAAAAACACAAAAGCAATCTATTTTTAAAAACGGATCTGCTTCTAACCAATAATCATTTTAGTATCTGGGGGAAAATCCAACGTTCGTTCTGATTACAATTCCGTCATTAAAGGTGCGCATCACACATGGCACCTATCGTTGAAGTCTTTTATTAAGATATTGGTATAGCTAGTAACAAAAATATAAATACTTTAAATGTATATTTTTTAATTTTTTCGAATTGAAACAGTTTATACATCAGCAGTAATTCCGTAAGGACTTGGTAACTTGATCGTTGTTTGATCACCACCTCACACATCCCTTGTACTGAGAAATAATGGCAACCTCACGTGCAGGCATCGTCACTGGAAATGTGTATAGATGAAAATATGAAAATGAAGTTCAAACCTGTGATTTTGAAAATACTGACGTTTGGGTGCTCGATACTCCTGATGTTGAGTGTAGTGATCAGCAAGTTGGCCTATTGTGAAATCATCAATGTGGACAAAAATGCATCCACTTTTTATTCAAGTGGTGTTCCTACCCCCACCCTTTATTGGCCTGGACAAAATCCACAAGCTCTGCTCATCTACATTCCTGGGGGGAGCGGTACCTTGGGACTCAAAGAGAGTACCTTAGACTTGACATATTCTTTTTATCAGACCCTCAAGAGCCTCACCAATCCACAGTTGACGTCGGGTCGAGTGGATGTGGTCTTGCTTGATTTTCCTCGTGCGTTGGAACAAAACAATTTGGCTTTTCGTGATTCGAGTGAACACCTCACTCGAATTGCCAGGGCCATTGAGTTTTATCACCAAAAAACGGGTCTCCCCACCTCCGGTTTCGGCTACAAAAAACTTTCCATCCCGTTTTCCTTCAATCCGCTTGCCCTCAATCCATAAAACCGGATTTGCAATATCACGTACCGGAATAAATACGACACCCTTCATATTCGAAGGGAGGGTGAGCTGAAGATCGAACCGGGTCCTATTATCGGTATCGAAGGCGCCATTGATCTCACCCCGTATGGTGGGTACTTTTATTTTGGAGGAGAGAACACCCCCTGTCTGAGGTTTGACCTGAGCCTTTCCAAACCCCGGCGTGAGTGGTACGATTCCCCAGAAACCGCGGGTGATCATATTTGCAGGAACGGCACCCCAGGCATGATTCCAGTCAAGGTTGGGTTTGAATTTGATGTCCCACGCTTCGAGTGTAATCGTTGACCCGGATTGTATCATATTCCACCAGCTGCGGTCACCAGTTGAACGCATCAGCTCGAGCGCCGCCT
>CAIMWN010000218.1 GCA_903845155.1 Oligoflexia bacterium | reverse complement strand
GCTGATCGTGATGCGATCACCAACAGTGCTCTTGGAGTTGCAGGAATCACCGTTCAAGAAGTGAACAATGCAGTAGCAGACGTAGTGAAGAACGGAAATCAAGAGTCTATCAATAGCCTCATGAACAAAGCCGCTCAAAACTTAGGTATGCCATCCACTGCAGGACTTCGTGAACAGCTGCTTCCGGCTCTTGGAATTCGTTTCTAATATTCCGGTTGCAAAATTTCCTTGATGGGAGCCACCTGATTTCCAACGACCGGAGCCAGTCGACTTCGTGGCTTGGGAGCCACTCTTAAGTTGCTGCAGATTTATTACTCTGGTTTTTCCGGCTTTTCAACTTTTTTACACTTAACACCTCTGTAGGAAGGTCCTGTAATTTTAAACACGAGTCCCGGGCCTTCGAAGCGGTCACTAATCGACTCTGCAAGTACCGGGTCAGGGATCGCCTCCGGCCAGTGTTTAACCGGCAACTGAGTCGTCAGCATCGTCGATTTACCGAACGAACGCTCTTCTAATATTTCACGCCAGTCTTCGGCTTCAGAGTTTGTAATTTTCTTCATGCCGAAGTCATCGAGGATTAAAAGATCGGGTTTTATCATTTTATCTCTAAACTTTAAATAGTGTCCGCTAGCCCGATGGAGCATCGCCATCTCTAAAAAATGACTAAACGATAAAAATAAAACGCTCTTCTTGTTCGCGCAGGCGTGGAGTCCTGTCGCGTGCGCAAGATAAGTTTTACCCACTCCGGTTTCACCAATGAGTACCAGTGGACGTCCAGCCTCTAACCACTCTAATGAATGGATTTCACGGGCATCCGCGCGGGTCAGTGACCGCTTCGCCGTAAAATCAAAGTCCTCAAGAGACGCCATGGTCTTTAGTTTCGAACTTTTAATCCGCGACTCACTCCTCCTCATTTCCCGGTAATCACTTTCAGCCTGCAGCAACTGGTCAAGGAGCTCATCGCTACTCAATTCCGTATCCTTCGTTCTCAAGCGCTCCTTTTCATAAAGGCTTTTCATGCCGTGTAGTTTTAAATCCGTCATTAATTCTCTGATTGTGCCTTTACTCATTCTACTCATCCTTATTCGGTTCGTTATTTTCCCGCTCAGGGAAGGGAATTAATATTCCGGGTAAAGGCTCCTGAACGGGGCTATTTTCTGCTTGCCTTAACATCGGATTGCCTGGAATTCTGACGATTTCCCGGTCAATTTTGTTTAAACTTTGTAAATGGTTTTTCCTTAATCGCTCGACCGTCTCTCTAAAAACCCGCACTCTTATTTGGTTAAAACGGTTCATCTGCATTACGGCTTCAGTAATTCTTGCTTCCGCAGCCACGTGCCCGTACGTTTCGATTTCTGCGCGCGCAAATCGAACCAGACCAAGCCCCCGCCTAAGATGTGCAAGTGCATCCAAATTAAAAAGCCCATCAATCAACTGGTAAAGGTCAGCATTAATAAAGCGCGCCTGAGATAAAATACTTTGAGGCGTATTCTCAAGATAGGCCCTAGAATTTGGCTGTAAATGACTGCTATCAATCACTCTGTTTCCGAATTTACTTCGGTCGCGTGCATGTACAGCGACTCTTGTTAAATCAGAAAAAATCTCGACGGTGTTTTTTGTGAGCTTTACCCGAAGCCTCTTTCCCCGGAGAACATGCGGAGCCGAATAGTAGGCCCCATCCACTTCAAGCGTATTATCGACGTGAAGGGTCGCTGTCTTCCACTCTACTTGTTCAAATAAAGCTTCAGGGAGTTTACGAAGAACGGCTTTTTCAAGTTCAAGGTACCGACTCATTCTCGACACTTTAAATCGCGTGTGGCTTCGTAGATTAATCTTTGCGCAGGTTTCAGCCAGTGCTTCGTTGATTTTTGCAATCGAAGTAAAGCGCTTATTTCGATTTACCCACCTAAAGTAGCGCATGATGATTCCGACGCCACCTTCTACCAATGACTTATCCTTCGGCTTATAGACACGGGCCGGAACTACCGCCGTATTGTAGTGATTTGCAAAGTCTTGATATACAGGATTCAGTTCAGCGTCGTAACGATCCGGCGTTTTAACTCCGGTTTTTAAATTGTCACTGACCGTGACAGCGGGTGTGCCCTCTAAAAATTTAAAAAACTGTTCGTGCGCGTCGATGAAGTTTGATTGCTTTTCATCGCGAGTTGCAAACGCAAAAAGAAGCTGGCTAAAGCAAAGCACACCCACAAAAACATGGGCTTCTTGCCGCTCTCCTCTGGAATTAAACCACGGGATCTTGTCACCGGCCCAATCAACTTCACATTGTGATCCAGGGGAAAACTCGCGCAAAGTAATCGTACTTTTTAAAAGGTGACTGTAGTTTTTATGAACGTATTTCCAGAAGTTTGAATAAGTCGTTGCCTCTAGCGAAGACTCTTCCCAGATCCTTTTTAATTCATTTCCCTTTTCAATGAGCCGCTGAACTTCGCTCCAATTCACTGCCTCGCTCCATTCGGGAGCGGTATTCGTTCGAATACTTTTCGATTGAAGCTTTAGCTCTATCTCTGTCTCGCTTAGGCCTCGAAGACTTTTGACGAGACTGCGTCTGCAGCCCACTATTCGTGCGACCTTTCGATCTGAGGGCTCTGCCTTTAAAAGCTGTGTAAAATATGCTGCCTGGTTCACTGTCCACTCCCGTTTTGCCATCCGCTTCACTCCTGCTCTTTTGTTTAAAAACAGATACGTGGACGGGCTTTTGACAGCAACGAAGAGTGGCTCAAATCGTTTATAAGTGGTGCCCGTCTAGGAAATCGACTGGCTCCGGTGGTTGGAAATCAGGTGGCTCCCATTACGGGAAATTGGGTGGCTCCGGTTAGAGGAAATTTTGCAAATGTTTGAAGACCGATCATCTCCAAACTCCAAAGACGAACTCATACAATGGGTGCAAGACAGTAGTTGGTGGGAAATAGTTGCTGGATCAATGATTGAAATTGGAAGGCCAATTACAGTACCAGAACTATTTGAACATGACTTGATCCAAATCAAGGCAAGATATTCTGCAACAAAAACCCCAAAAAACACTCTATGGGCATCCCTTCAAAACCACACTGTTCGAAATTCGAAAACAGTTAGTTATGAGCATAGACTAGAACCGCTCGTGGTAGATAAAACTGCAGATTCAAAATGGTTTTTGACCGGAGACTGGAAAGAGCAACTTTCAGATCTGTCTTTAAAACTTTCTGAAATCCGTAAAACAAATACAAATCAAATTACTAAACGATATGAAATGGTTACATTTCATCAAAGCTACTCCTATGAAGAATTCGTTGAAGGGATTAGGCCAGAAACAAATGACGATGGTTCAGCAATTCGATATGAAGTAAAACCCGGTATCTTTAGGCGACTCTGCCAAAGAGCCCAAGAGAATCCAGCTCAACAATTCGCACTATTTATCGATGAAATTAATCGAGGAAATATTTCAAAAATCTTTGGCGAACTCATCACTCTTATCGAACCGGATAAAAGACTAGGCACACCTCTCGAAACAAAGGTTACGCTACCCTATTCAGGCATTCATTTTGGCGTTCCTCGAAACCTACATATCATTGGGAGTATGAACTCTGTTGATCGCTCAATTGCTCTCGTTGACATGGCACATCCTGTATCAAACCAGTTAGCTGTGTTAAGATTTCTGGGAAGGTTGTAGATAGTTGGCCAAAAGCTGCATTCAAATCTTTGGCACTGTCATTAATATTGCCTCTGATGGCCAGAGTTAATTCCTCAATAGCTGTACCAACTGCATTATCTCCCTTTTTAGATAATTCAGAAGCAACTTTTCCAAATTCTGTTTTTAACTCTTCAATCATTTTTGCCATATTTTCATTTAAAGCTTTTGAGAGTCTTCCGATTATTTCCGTAAGCAATTCATTAAGTACATTACGGTAGCGTAAAATTTATTGTGTAGATTCGGCAGGAGCTTTGAACCAAGCGAGCCGCT
>CAIMWN010000217.1 GCA_903845155.1 Oligoflexia bacterium | reverse complement strand
TGCTCTGAACGATTTTGCAATCGCGTTTACTTCAGCAAGGAGTGTTTCGCTGCTGACACGAACACCCACTGCAAGTTTAGGGAGTGTTTCGAGCACATCCACGATCAATTGTGCTTCGCCTCTGTTAAACGCGAGGGCGCGTTCCACTAAGTATTTATGATAGTCTACTGCTTTTTTGTATTCTTCAGTCTTTTTAAATTCATCAAAATTTTGTGCTGTTAGCACGTCTTGTTTCTTAGGTGCAGTACTGCACGCTGCGAAAGAGATAGTGGTTAAGAGGATGAGGCCTAAATTGAATTTACTATTTTTGTTCATTATTTTTCTTCCTATTTTATTTCCGATTGCGAATATTCTATCGTACTTGACGCAAAGCTTCAAGTGTTTTTTTACATAAATATTATTTACTGCATTATTTTCTACCAAGACTGCATGTGATCAGTATCGTATTAATTTAAAAAATACTGAACTCAAAACTTGCCGTCAATAAAATATCAACGACCTTCATTTACATGCATTTTGCACGCAGCTGCCTAGTTTTTAGACACTTTTATCGTGACAGTGCTTTCTATCCTCTTGAACTTGTTTCCTTTTCTTTTTGTTTCGTTTGGTACGCTCATTGCTTTATCAAGGGTAAGTATGAAAAGTATGAATAGACCTCATTTTAGAATTAAACGAATATTATTGGTTGTTACTCTGCTTTTAGCAATGGTGGGTGTCACCGTTATTGCAGGAAATAAGACCGATCCTTTGCTTAAAGTCATCGCTGATTTAGAGAGCGCCTCTGATCAGACTTTTATTGATTTGAAGCATGTGGAGACTTCAGGCGAGTTAAAAGATAGAAGAAGAGAGCTCACTTCTCCAGAGGTTCTGTCCTTAGTAGAGAAGATGAAGATTGCGAAAAGTGCAATTGAGGCTGAAGTTCAATTAAGAGCAGAGTTAGCAGTAGATGATGCTAAAATTGCAATCCTAGGCGATGTGAGTAGTCGCTATTTAGATGTTCAAAGAAGACTTTATTTTAATTTACTCAAAAACGCGCACTATCGCATTGGCGATGAAAAAACCTATTCTCCAAGCATGTACGATTCTCTCAATTTGCATATTAACCATGCTGCTGCCATCTTTCTTACTCAATCAGATGATTACCGTTTAGGATATAATTTTTGGCATGTAAAGGACGCTGCAGGCAATTATGATCAAATTGAAATGGGCCTTACGCCTGGCGATAAAGATCATGAAGAAGAAGTGATCTTACAGGACAGACTCAGTGACGCTTCTTATTCAAAATTGATCTTGTTCGTTTCTGCAAGAAATCGCATTTCCAATCAATGGGGTATTCAGCGCGTATCGCAAGAGGTGCGTGTTCCTGATCCGGCGCTCAATAGCTGTGCAGAAAACCTGCTTTCGTTCTCTCATCCATGGAGTCGTGGAAGTTATTTTGAATATTTGCAGAAATCAGATCGTTTTGAAGAGTTCGATGTAAAATTGATTTCTGGCCTTCCGGAAGTTACTTACGACCAACCACTCTTAAGTGCCGCTGCATTTACTGCAGTAGTGGAGAAGTTTTTTCACAATCTACCTCATTTTGATGAGCCAAACAACAAGCTCTCCGTAATTCATTTGATGGCAGTGAGTAGCTCTACCACTGTGGATGAGATCAACAAGAATTTAGCTGAGTCTCCTGCTCGCATGCTGAACGAAATGGAACTGGAATGGAAAAGCCCCAAGAAGGAAAAAAATGGTAAAGATGGCAATATCCTTGCGATCACTGCCATTATCAATTCTAACTACCATTCAGACGACTGGAGTGATGAGGCTGTTGCAGATCGAATTGCGTGGATTGCATTCAAAACTCGTTATCGCGGGATGCTCGACAGTATGCTTACTAAGCTCAATGCAATGGGTGGCACCGGTGCCAATGTGACGTTGACTCAAGCAGATTATCAACAAATGATTAAGGCCGTAGTGGATGAAGCGGTTAAGCCAATTGAAGCGTCATGGCGTTTAAGTATGAAGAAGAAAGTACTTTCTTATCTATCTTCTGAACAAAGCAAAGCGATACACGAAAAAATGAAAAAGCTTCGTTTTGATGCGCAAATCTTCGCAGGTGTGTGGCCCGCCATTCAATACGCTGCTGACGCAGCTTTGACTACCAGGTCATTTTATCAAGAAACCGACCAAAAACACTTAAGTAATCAGTATGCGGATGCTTTACCAGTAGGAGAACGTTTTGAACATGCTGAGGGCAAGACGGGTAAAGTACATAGCGATACTCGGATCCGTGACTATGAAATGGCATTTTTCCCAGCGAAGAAACATCTTAATCACAGCACCTATCTCTGGACGCCTGATCAATTGAAACACTTTTACGAAAAGAAGTGGCAGTTCTGGATGACCCATCTTTCTAAGGATAATGAAGACGGGTCGACGAATGAGTCTGAGCTCATCGGAAAAAGAGTACAAGTGGTAGAGAAGAACCGTGCCGTAGCGAAAGCCATGGAAAACTTCTTCGGTTTGGTTGCTAAGAAATATTACGAAAAACTACTGGCCCAGAAAGCAAAGCCTGCTGATGTGGGTCCTGGCAACGATGTCATGTACCAAGTAATCCCAGAAGCAGCTCAAGAAGCCTATAGCGCATTCCAAAAAAGCATCAGTGATCTTCCGGCAATGAGCACTGAGCCCTTTGATCCAAAGACTGCCGTGATTCCAAAAGATCAAACTCAAAGTGAGAAATTTGCAGAAGCCCTGAAGGGTATTGATCTCGACCCGTCACCATCGGCAGTTCCTAGCCCTTATGATTTTAGAGCAAATCTGAATAAACCTGTCGTTGACCGTGTGGCACTAGCTAGAAAAGCCTATCCAATCCTCATTACTAAAAAAGCTCCGGTTGGACCAAGTACTAAAGGCAAAGTGGATCGCCAAGATATGGCTATTGCGGATCAGTCAGCTAATCCATCCGACTATATTGACGAAAAGAAAGTATTAGGCGGCCGCGAAGAAACACGCAGATTGTTTTTTGATGCCATGTCACTTCTTGGATTGACCGAGTCTCAATTCGGAAAATTAGGCCTTGATTGCGATACAAAATTTGTAAAAGTGAATAGTGTTAATCCTAATTCATTCATCAATCACCCGGTCATTGACGATGTTGCACCGAGAAGAAATCCGACAATTTCTAAGTACAATGGAGCCCTCTATACTCCAAACGGACAACAAGAATTAGATCATCAACCAAGACAAAGCGGTAAACTTTCTCAAAGAGCTAAGACGCCGATGCAGCTTGAGTGTATGCTCACTCAGCAATCTCGCGAAGCAAATTTACAGGATCAAATTTTTCACTCCATGCTCGATCAAAAGATGGCAGCCCAAGTGATCAATGATCAAGCACTTGCTCAAAACCCGGTATTAAATATTCAATCTACTAATGACGACGAAGCGCCAGCGGTATTAGATACGATTGTGAATACTTACAATGCTTCGGCCACTGCTGATCAAAAACGATATCGTTCTTATTATGGAGTGATGAATGCAGTAAAAACTGCAGCTGGAAATTTACCTAATAAGGTTCAAGAGGTATGTACCGCTCAGCCGTTTGGTGATAACGAAGAAAACTGGAGAAAAGTGTTTGCGAGCGCCTCTTCTTATCGGAATTTCTTAAAAGCAAACAATAAGAACTATGAAAAGTATGACGCCGCAATTGCATATAGAACTCGTACTCCGTGGAAAAAATTCACAGACGGATTGAGTGAAGTGAATAAGTATGTAGGCTACGCCTTTTTAGTGGCAATGGTGATTGGTGGAGGTGCGTTTGTACTCGGCGGAGCTGCAGGATTAGCTGCACTGTCTGCTTCATCGCTCACTGTGGCCGGTTTGTTTTCAGCAGCTGAAGGAACTGCAGGAGCTGCGTTCTTGGCCGGCGGTCAAGGTATGCTAGCTTCCATCGCAACCGCACTTGGCGTGGGTGGAACGGCGACGGGTTCGATGGCTGCGATGATGGGTTCACTTGGACTGAAGTCAAAGTTCATTTTCATGCTCATGAATCTCATGTTTATTTCAGAAATTGCCTTAAGTGGGTATGTCGATTACTTCGAACTCCCTGCTCAGTTGAAGTACAAATTAGGTGTAGCGAACTCTTATATCGGAGTGTTTTCGAAGGAATTGATCGCTCGTAAAGACATCCGTGAGTTTGTGAATGAAATTCATGCTGAACGCGTGGCCCTTGCCAAACAATCAGTGATTACCGCTGTGTTATTCGGACTTCCGGTAGTTCAGGGTGTAAAATGGGCGGCTGAGTTCGGCGCACCTGGAAGAGCGGCTCTGAAGCGCATGGAAGCAATTGCAGGAAATGAAGCAATTGTGGGAGCTTCTAAAAGTAATTTCGCAAGCTTGTCTGACTTTCTTGCAAACGAAGATAAGCTTGAAGCTGCAACCAACGAAAAAATTCAAAGCGAACTGGAAGCCATTCGTGTTCATAAACTCAGAGTGGAAGAAAATGGTTATTCTTTTGATGAAGCTAAAGAGCTTGAGAAAGTGACCAAGCCTTATGTGAAACAAGGACGAATGGCTTATTTAGCTAACCGTGCAAAGTCATTGTGGGATTACGGCCGTTTCACTGTTCTCAGTAATGATGCAAAGGTTATTTATATCAATGAAATGCAAACGAATTCGGTAACGCAGCTCTTGACTAAATCCAAGCAAGTAGAAGCGATTTATATGGAGTACGCATCGATTCAATCGGACGTCATTAAGAGTTTGCGTGCAGCTGCAACCAAGAGTGAAGAGATCTATGTTACGGGTGGTAAGTCTTTTAGTGCATCTGCAAGATTGAAAGATTGGATTAAAACTAATTTCACCGACGTTTTCCTTCAGGGCCCAACCGTAGAGATCGCTCTTCAACAGGGTTTTGAAAAGAGATTGATCGAAAGAGCGGAACAAGGATTAAAGGGTGATTTTTCTTACGAAGTAAGTCCTTCAGAGATCACCGTATTAAGTGAGTACGCATACGCTGCCCAACTTGCCAGCCATACCAAGGAATTGGTAGGTCCAAATATTCACTTTTTAAAAATGCTCGCTAAAGGCGGTGAAGTGACGGATGGCCAAGTGGTGTATAGTTTCTTTAATGGAAAAAGTGCTACCGAATGGGGTCAATTTAGAACCGTGGTGAAACGCCTTGGGAAAGCGAAAATTCAAGGAATTGTCCCTGAGTTAAGTGATGATGGTTACGAACAATTGGTCAAAACTTTAGATGACGGAAATCACCTCTATAAAGAAATGGAAATGATTACTAAAGTGAATGAGGCAGAAGCAGCGAAAGCCGCTCAGGCATCAGGTAAAGCGGCTTTCGTTCCGAAGGTTCCTACCACACTTGCTCTTCCTTATAGCGGAAGTGATGTGTCCACTGCCACTGAAGCGGCAGTGCATGCAGAACCAACTGGGGGTAGTTTTTCTATGCTTCCTAAAGAGGATGACTTTTGTAGTGAATGCATTTTGAATCCTACTGAAGCCAAGTCAAGCGTGGAGCCAAGTGCAGAGACAGTAATTCCGAAATCAATCAAGCCCAATCGCATTAACACGAGCGGAGTTAAGCCAGCGTTTAAGCCAAACACCGTAATTGCAGTCGATGTAGATCAAAGTGGAAACGTGGTGTGGGATAAAGTTGAAGTAGTGGATAGTAAGCCGACTTCAATTTTGAGAAAGTTCAAAAAAACTAAGCTGATTATTTTGAACTTGAAAGATCTGGGTCTTTAAAACCCGAGCCCGAACACCATCCCCATCGTGGGATAGCCTGAAATGTCGTAACTTCCTTCAAGGCCTAAGCGTAATCCTTGGGCACCGAGAAGGCGAAAGTAAACACCAGTAAAGGCATAGGCTGTGGAGCCTGATCCATCTTGCGTAACGGTATGATCTACTGAAACTGGGCCCGCGACGATTTTAAATGGAATGGTGAGAGTGCCAGTGATGTAACGTGCGCCTAAGCCAATATAGGGTTCTGCAAAATAAAGTTTTCTAGAAAAAACCAACTCTGGCGACCAAACCGTACAGCTAGTTACATAAGAAATAGGTACATGTGAATGAGTGTAGCCAATGCGAAGTGCCTTAGTGATTCCCTCTTCAGGATCATCCAGCACAATTTTTAAGTCTAAACCCAAAATATATTGTGACCCGACTAAAATGCCGGACAACCCAATGTCAGCACTTTCATTTAAGGCTTTGACTAAATGGACTTTGATTGCAGGAGCCGCAGGGACGTTTTGAAGATTAACGGCTGGAACACCTTCAGCAACGAGAGCCTTGTTGAGATCGTCACCAATTTTCACCATGGTGCCCTCAATGAAAATATCCATCGAGTTACTTTTAAAAATCGAGGTTGCGCCTTGGTAGGAGCGATGAGCAGTGTAAATTCCAAAAGTTTTAATGATGGCGTTTGGAATCACTTGAGGAAGTTGATTGTTGTTGAGTAAGGTGGTGAGAGTGTTGATATCAACCAAGTTAAAATCAAGTACGCCGGTAGCGCGGGCATAGTGCATCGGCATCACGAGTGAAATCATGACAACAAATGCGGCTAAAGATCTGTTCATGAAGCGTCGGGTTTTTTCTTAAAATTTTTCAAAACCGCAAAAGGATTTTCCTTCAGGGGCTCCTGTTGTTCAGGAAGATAGGACATTTGGCTTCTTCCACATTTCACGCAATCACCGTCTTCGTTTTTGTCGGGCTTGGGTTGCATGGGAAGGATGAGCACGATCTGCTCATTCAGCAGTTCCTTAAAATCAACTAAGGGCTCTTTCACTAGTGTAACTTCAAAATCCGATGCGCCTATATTCATGGGAGGACCTTCGTCCTCATCATCGGCATCTTCTTCTGCTTCCCAAACCGGCGGTTCATCCGCATCAAAGGTTCCTTTACGAGAGGATTCACGTGGGGTGTCGGCATAAACTTCGGATTGAGTGAGTAGGGTATGGAACTGCGTATTGATGACAAAAGGAAATCCATCAGCGCAGAGCGAGCATAAAAGATTCAACTGTGTTTTGATTTTTCCAGAGATATGGATCAAGTCATCCACTCTGCGAATTTGAAATTCCACTTTAGTCTCGCGGGATCTGGGCTTCCAATTGGGTGGCCGTTTGATTTGATCCATGCGTTCGTCGAGAGCGCCAATTACTTCCATGACCCAAGGCGTGGTTTCGTCGAAGGTGTAGCTAAGTTCTAGATCTTTAATCTCGTGGAAGTAAACCTTCATTCCATTAGTTTTCCGGCTTTATTCATTGATCTGCAAGGATTATTTCGTTAGTATTATACTATTATGCGAATCGTCATGGACTTTGATGGTATCTATACCGACCCGACCGATGAAGGAGAAGCCTGTTCACAGTATTTTAGTGATAAAATCCTTTCGCTTGGTTTGAAGGAAATTAACTTAGAAACACGTGAAAAAGTAGAATCTTGGTTCGGCGAGCTCCGCGCAAGACAAGCTGCGCAACCATTTTTATACGGCTGGCGCAGTGAGGGTCGGGTTTCCGCCTTCACTTTTGAAGATCCCTTTATTCGTAACATTGGTCTCGCAGACTACCTTGATCACCTGGTGGGTAAGGGCGATGCAAAATGCAAATTGCTCTTAAAGCACCTCTCTAAAAGTGAGAAGATACTCACCTTCGGAGAGCTCTCGGAATGGTCGTTTCATCAGCTGACCTTAAAAAAGAAGATTGATTCGGGCGCTAAAAATTGGGTGGAACAGGCAATGAGGGACGGCCATGAGGTCTTTATTGTATCGAATTCGGCCAAAGAGAAAATTGAAGAATTCCTGAATCAGAATGGCTTTGACCACGCACTGAGGCCAAAAGTTTATGGTGGAGCGAAGAAATTTGGTCTGGGGAAGAAGCCAAATCAGGTCGTCTTTGCTGACAATGAGGAGGATGGCCAGCTTAAGGTTGATACGGATCGCCCTTTTTACGAGCAAGCGCTCCTCGAGATCAAGCCCGATGCCGTTATTGGAGATGTTTTTTGCTTGGATTTATCCCTTCCTATTCGCCTGAAAAGAGAAGGAAAGCTGGCCTTTAAAGGTGGTATTTTCTTTCGTCACCGCGATTATACCCCCTCTAAAATGGTGGATTTGATCACGGGTAGAGGGACGAAGGTACCTGAAGTTACCCTAATTCGCGAATGGAGTCAGATTAAGCTCCAATAGTTCTTTCTTTCAGAATTGCGCGTAGGTGATAAAAAACGCGTGAAATAGATTGAATCATTCGCTATACTCGATTTATTCATAGATTAAAGCGCCCGTAGCTCAGCTGGATAGAGCACCGCATTTCTAATGCGGGGGTCTCAGGTTCGAGTCCTGACGGGCGCGCCATTCTTCCAAATCACCTTTTACTGCCAGCATATCAAACGGTTTTCTCCAATCATAACTTAGCTTTCCATCTTTCAACGACAGGTTCGATGACACCAGTTCTACCATTTTACGTTTTTTCTCTGGAGTCGCATTTTTGAAAATGGTTTCAGAGTGTTGCATGAGTTCGATGAGTTGAACTCCCCGCTGCATATACTCGTCTTGCGAATCGAAAAGATTGTCGAGTTCTGCTGTGATGTTTCCTTGTTCAAGCTTCCATTGTGAGTCCTGCTCGCGCCAGTAGCTCTCAGTGATCAGTCCTTTGAGTTTGTCTTGGTAGGCTTGCTGAATGAAACTATCAAGCTCGCGCATTCTATGTTCAAGCTCTGTGCGGCGTTGGTTGTGAGTCTTCTTCGCCGTGAAGTGCTCGGCCCATAGGTAGCTTTTCATTCGCTGAACTGTGACCTCGTCGAAAGTGAATGCCTTAAAGATTTCTTGGAACATGAGTTCGATCTCGTAGTCGTTGTAGTTCATTTTTCGCCCCACCGTTTTCATGTGGATCTTCTCGCGCTGTGAGCATTGCCGACTTTGATTCGAGCAGCGGTAGTAAGTGAAAATCTGAATATTTCCGTTTTTATAGGTTTTGGTTTTTTGTTCGCCTGTGACAGCACAATCACAAACCTCCTTTGTCTTGACACCCGATTCGTCGAGAATCGTTCCACGACAAGTGAGCATACCGACATAGGGCACTTCTACGGACTCTTTGCGTGCACGTCTTCGGCCATTGAGGATCATCTGAACTCGTAGCCACCGATCACGCAGGACGACAGTGGGTTGAATGGAAGTGTCTGCCTTGTAAATGGTCTTGAAGTAAATGAATTCTTCACCGGTATAAAAGGGATCACGAAGGAGTTCGCAGAATCTTTTCCGGTGGGGTGTTTTGAGTCCGGGAAACATACCATCGAGTTTATTTTTCAAAGCTTGATCACTGAGGCGCTCAGTTGCGTAAGTAGTATCGATAATTTCAAAGGCAGTGCTCATGTATTTTGCAGAGTCGCCATCGAGCAAAAAATGGCGACGATCTTTTCGTCCTGCCGATTTATAACCGAAGGGAGGCTTGCTGCCGGGATAACATCCGCGTTCAATGCACTTGATTGTTCCACCCATTGAGTTTTTCGTAAGCTCGTCAATCATGGACTGGTTTTTGATGTTCTCAATGTGCCACATGATTAATTCTGCAACGTCAGACTTACAGGTTAGCTTGCGACCGTCTCTTGCGAAGTGAAGTGTAACTCCCATTTCTACGAGTTCTTCTAGCTCACGTGCAGATTGTTTGTTTCGATTTGACCTTGATTGATGACTAAAAACGAGGTGCTTTACAGGAGTAGACGTTTTCTGACTTGCCTTGATGAACTGGATCATTTCGTGAAAATGCTTTCTGAGTTCGTGGTTCGCAGCACTTTCAGCTACTTGCCACGTTTTCACATAAGCTAACTTTTCACGGCATCCGTATTTCTCGTTAATTTCTTTCTGTTCTAAGATCGACTGACCACGCTCCTGCTTTTTGCTGCTCACTCGTATTGAGCCAATGGCAAGGTTGTTATCCGGAACGAAATCTACTTCGAAGAATCTTTTCCGTAGTGCTGAGTTTGAAAGATCATTAATCTTTGAGGACATAAATCTGCTTCTCCGTCATTTCGCTAAGTCCTTCTTTCAACAAATTGATAAACTCGTTAAAGCGTAAGACAGCGTCGTATTTTTCATGAAAGCTTAGTTCCGAACTATAGTTGAACTTGGCATTAGCCGCAATCGTTGATGTCTGATCGACTACCGCCTCGATAAACTTTTGGGGTTTTGAGGGAAGTTTTTCAGGTTCGATTGTCCGCTCTGCCGTAGGTCTTAGAGTACTCTTGTGAGTTTTTGCCGCATTTCTCTTTTCGCGAATGAGGGTGGCTTTGCAAGGCTTGCAGAATGCTTCCCTCCTTACTTTTGTTTCGGTAAGGCCACTTTTCAAAGCGAAAAGCTCTAGTCTCTTTTCCTGTCCGCACGGGCCTTTGCAACGCCGGGTGATTTCACCCGACGTTGCACACCGGAGCTCAAGAATAGTATCAAGTTCAGATTTCTCGTTTGGTTTCACCGGACGTGGTCACTTTCGTTCCGAGCCCAGTTAATCTAAAAATAAACCTTATGTGAGGTGCCAAAAGTGCCAAAATGATTTGCGATAATGAATCAAGCGGGTCTTCCGATGAGAATTTGTTAGTAAAAATTTTCATCCTCAACCTCCTCTTCTTCATTTTCATCGGTAGGCGAATCGGCGCATTGGATAAGAGCGGGATTTATGCGGATTAGTTCTGTCGGTGCTCCTCCAGTTACGGCCGTTATTGTTTTTAACCAACCCTTGTCTTCAAGGATTGAGATAGCAGGTTCAAGTTCAGCGGGCGTCCCGAGAGCGGACCAGTGATTGCGGTAAATCTTACGGACTGAAATGCCATCTGCAACTTCACCAGCTTTAATTTTCTGTGCGAGAGCGTGCGCACCGTAAATATCTGATCGTGATACAACCGAATATACCTTCAATGCATGTAGTTCTAGATACGCACACCATTCAACTGCTAATAATGCTGCATCTTTGCTAACGACTTTTTCGCTTGTTTTCTCTACCGCCATATCTATCAAGTGAAATAATAGGGCGAGTGCGGGCATGAGTGACCGATATTTTCCAAAATGAGACTCAACGGCCCCACCAAATACTTCGCCTTTTTCGTGGATGTCATTTTCGAGTTTCTTCATCCAGTCGTCAAAGATATCCTGTGCTTTTCCGGAAAAGCGAATAGTCGGAATTGGAACTGAATTTTCACCTTCTGGATCAAAGGAACTCAGATCAGCTTCGTTAAGCCATTTAAAAACTGAGACCACATTCTGAGCTGCCACTTGATCTGGTTTCCGATCAATGTATGGCAGCCGAATATTTTGATCTGGATAGAATAAGAGCTGAAATCTTTGTAATAATCCGTCATCGCCACGGCCACCATTGTTGGCATCATAAACATACTTCTCAAATTTTCCGGGTTGCATTCCACCAATGATATGCACACAAATAGCGGAAGCGTGAACGGAGCCTCGGCCAATGCGGTCGATGGATTTTGCTTCCATACCATCCCAAGCTTCCAGATAAAACTCACGATCGCCTTCACGTCCTTGCTTGTCTAGACCGCGTGCCCAACCTTCGAGCTCATCACGAATCATGGCGATGCCATTGGGATTCTCCTTTAAGATCTCATGCAGTTTTTCGACTGTAGCATCATTCGTGATGTATCGTTTCGGGGTTACTTTCGAGGTTTCAAATGCAAGCATTGCATCTTGTAGTCTGTCTTTTAGGGCTGATAAACTAGGACCATCACTTTCTTTTTTACTTACTTTTTTAATTTCTTCTTTGATGCCGTTGATTCTAGCTTGATGGAATTCTTCCTCTGATTTTGCCTTCTTATATTGTTCCTTATATTCTTCAAGTGCTGCTTTTTGAATTTCATTTAATCCCTTTGTTGCCGCCCGGATTGACGGTGTTTTCTTTTTCGAGGGACGAGCAACAATCAAATTCCACATCACAGGAACAACTACCCATGAAATGTCGTTGCGCTTAGGTCGTATGCCAAGACGTCGACCAACTAGAGTGGCAATTGAGGCGATTAAAGGCCCAATTACCATTTCTACCGGTGTCTGCATTCTCTCTGAAATATCGTTAATGAAATCACGCAGCGGCTCTGGGATCAGTTCGATCGGCATGGGTGGTACTGGAGGTAATACCGGCGGGAGTGCTTTTACTGGCCCCCAATCGGTAACTATCTCAGAGGTTGAATTGGAAATGCGAGGGTTGTACTTCGGTGTTCGGTTCTCGAAAATATCATTGAGTTGGTACATATCTTGATCGTCGAGTTCACGCTTAGAGTTAGTGCTGGCTTTTCGCAATAGCTCATAAGTTTCTTTAAAACTATATCCTTGCTCCTTCAAGTCGATTCCAGCTTTGAAAAACGCCGCATGCCAATTTCCATCTTCAGCCCCAAAAACTATAAAGTTGTTTGTTGCGCGTGCCATTCGTCCTTTTTGCTCTACAGTAGTGCCGCCTTTCTCTCGGGTTTTGCTTTTTGGTCTTTCTTTGCTTTCTTTGAGGTTTTTCTTTTCGGTGGGAGTCGGCAAGGTGTCCATCTGAGTTGGAAATTTTCGCCCTTTTAGCGTAGCTACAATTTTCGTACAGGGGAAAAAGAAACGAGCCGCGTCTTTACAGGCTTCGTCAGTATGAGGAAACATGCGAATGATTTTCGGCCACAACGCTTTTAACTCCGCATCTGATTTCAGAGGTTTATCGAATTCCATAAGTACTCGAAATCTGTCACATGCAGGTTTTTGAACGCCGTTTGAGGTTGTTTTTATTTTTTGGTGACTTTTGGTAGTCCCAATTATTCCTGCCAATTTATTTTTAACGAGAATGGATTTAACCTCTTCAATTGAGCAGCCACCATCAAAGTCTAGTCCAAGGAAAGAAACTTGATCTACATTTTTGTTGTTTCTATAATTTTTACCCTTATTTTCTCCCTTGATACTTATATAGTCGATATTTTTGAATATGCTTGGTGACCATGGGAATTTACAAATCGTCTCGCCCAATAAAGTATTGGGTACAAATAGATTTCTCGCGTTTGTCATTTCATGTGGCTTCGTTCCATCGAATACAGAGAGATTCATCGCAACCCCCTTGAATGAGCATTTGACGGTTTATTATTCTCATTTTCACCAAACTCGGTGTCAATAATTTCGATGAGACGAGCGGTAAGCCCTCGATCGCCGAATGCTCGAAGAATTTTTGCACGAGTATTTTCCCAGTGAGGTTCATCACCATGCAAAAATTCGATAATGTCCATTATGTTTGATCGACATGAATTAACCGCATCAAATGTATTTCGTTTGGCGCGCTCTGTTTTTATATTTTCGTATTTCATTTTGTCCTCCTATGTGGAGGGCGAACAGATTTGGAGAGCTTATTCCCTTGCCGTGCCTGTTCTGACCCACCCATGGATCGCATAATGTGATTGAACGGTCCGAAAATATACTGGACGATTTGTTTGAATTTTACGATTTTTTTGTAAAACGTCCACTCTTTGATTTATTTTTTTTATATCGCTCAATTCGCTTTCGGATTGCGCCTACGGTAGGTATTTCCTTGATTCCTGTAGGTAATGTTTCTGGATGGAGTTTGTATTCTTCATGTAATTTAGTTGCTCCGCCGAATAGCTTAGCCGATAGATAGATGGCTTTATTTGTGTCAATTTTTAGGGAAATAGGTTTTTTTGATTTTTCAGCTCGAAGATGGTTTCGACTTCTTATTATGTTTAATTCAAATTCGCTTACCGTCTTATTTAAATCACTTTTAACTCTCTTTAAGTTAGATAGTGCTAAGTCCACTGTGCTTTGAATTAGGCGTTCTTTTAGTTTAAGATTCTTTTTTTCCAAATTTCGAATTAAGTGGTCTAGTTTTTCGATTGGTTCTTTCAGCCACCTTACATAGTTTGATAAAGATTTAATATCAGAACTCGCGGACTGCAAAAAAGCGGCTTTTCGGTTTTTGCGAAGCTGTGTTGAAACAGTTTTAAACGTTCTTTTGCTGGTAACGTCGATATTTCGGCGAGTTCTAGCTTTTAACATCCAGTCCATCCCATTTATTCTGGCTACTTTTTTAGTAGCACCTCAAAACCAAGATAAAGTGCTTTTACCATTATATCTCCCTTAGTAACGTAAGGATCATCTTCTGCCCGTAGATGGTTTAGCCTCTTTAATAAGGATAAGGTAAATGTTGTCAGTTTTATCTTATCTTTTTTTGAAACACGAAATGCGAGTTGATAATAATCAGATGATTTCTTCTTTAGTTTTTCAGGTATTTTTCTGCGTCCCATGAATGAAATTTAACCTTTCCATATTAAAATTGCATTCATAATATTGTTTACAATAATAACATTATGCGTTACTGTATTCTAAAAGGTGCTCATATATGGCCTCTCAGAAAAAACGATGGACGGTTACTAGCGATAAGTTTCTTTCACTTGAACAAATTGATAATCTCAACACGCACACTCTAAATCGGCGTGATCTTGCAATTGCTCGCGGAACCGATACTCAAGCGATCAGAGACTATTATGCTGTTCGTGTGTTGTTGGAATCTGGCCTTCGGGTATTTGAGTTTTGTGCTCTCATCAATTCAGACTTTAATGGTCTCAAGATCGCAGTTAGACAAGGCAAGGGAGGCAAGCCTCGCACCGTTCTCTTGACGAGGGCGACGGCCAATCTGCTCAAAGAATGGCAATCAGTAAAAGGTAAGCTCAGGCACGATCTCGCCCCAAGTGCTCCGTTATTTCCAAGTCGCTTTGGTATGTCCTATACAACTCGCGGCGTTCAGAAGCGAATTAAGCTCATTTTCGCAGCTCTTGGTTTTCCAGCACATTTGTCTGTTCATTCTTTAAGGCACACTTACTGTTCTCTATTATTGGTGACGGGGAAGGTTGGGCTTGGGATGGTTCGTGACAACATGGGTCACCACAGTATCGCTGTGACCAATCTTTACAGTCACTCAGTCGGAGATTTATCGGCGGTAGAGCTCTATCCGAGCTCAAGTTCAGAAAAGACTGTGTTTTGTGAACTTCATGAGGAGGATAGTCAGAAAAAACCTAAGAGTTCCGTAAAGGACTTTCTGAGAAATACGAACTTCAGATCGAAGGTAGTGACGGACAACAAAAAAGGGAGAATTTCAGGGAAATAGATCTCCGGGTGGAACGTCAAAGAGTGCGGCTAGTCTGAATATTGTTCTTAAGGTGACGTTTTTTCCAGATTCAATTTTCTGGAGATGCCTCCACGACGGCCAACCGTGTTCTTCAGCAGCTTCAAGTGTCCAACCTTTGTCGTTTCGCAGTTTTCGAATTTTTAGTCCGAATGCTTTCAAACGTCTACTTTCATTCTGTTTTGACACATTCGCCATTATTAAGAATTTCACTGATACCTCCGATAAGAAGTACGCCCGATGAGGCGTATTTTATGAGGAAGGATGGGTATGGAAAAGAGGAAAGGCTCTGGAAGACAGCCCGGCACGCTTGAAGAGATGCAATTGATTGCTCAAAAGCGCGGAGGGGTTTGCGTTTCAGGTGTTTATATCAATTCCACTACCAAACTCGAATGGCTGTGCTCACAAGGTCATATTTGGAAAGCGACGCCTGCTAAAATCAAGCACGGCAGTTGGTGCCCTCGTTGCGCTGGAACTGCACGACTAGACATCGAAGAAATGAAGGATATTGCAAGGAAGAGAGGCGGCTTGTGTCTATCGAACGTCTATCAAGGGGGTAAGGTCAAGCTTTGGTGGCAGTGCGGATTTAAGCACAAGAAATGGGAAGCGAAACCATCCAACGTCAAAAATGGAAGTTGGTGCCCAGAGTGCTCTACGGGAATCGGCGAAAGAATTTGTCGTATTTTCTTTGAAACTCTTTTTCAAGATAAGTTCCCGTCGGTTTGGCCCGAATGGCTAAAAAGCCAGAGCAATGAAGGTCTTCAGCTCGATGGCTATTCAGAGAAACTTCGCTTGGCGTTTGAACACGATGGACACCAGCATCATCGCTATATCGAATTTTTTCATAGAAGAGAGAGTGAATTTAAAAGGCGTGCTGCCGATGACCGAATGAAAGACAAGATTTGCCGAGAGCGCGGAATCACGTTGATACGAATCAAAGCTGTACCAACGCTTACAAAAGTTAAAGACATAAAAGCCACTATTGAAAAGCAGTGCCGGGCATTTTCCTACGAACTCCCCCAAAACTTTGAGGGTGTTGATGTCGATTTCACTAAAGCCTATATCCCAGAATCTAGGCTCTCCGAATACAAAGACTATGTCGAAAAGAAAGGTGGAGTCCTTCTTTCAAAATATTATCTCGGTAGTCAGACTGCGCTTTTACATCTTTGTGAGATAGGGCATCGCTTTGAAAGAACACCTGACTCAGTCAAACAAGGACGTTGGTGCCAGACTTGCGCGGGAACCCTTCCCGTCACAATTGAAGACATGAAGTTACTTGCGAAGAAAAAGGGGGGCGAATGTCTGTCTGAAGAGTACATCGATAATGTTACGCCTCTTCGTTGGAAGTGCGGAGCCGGACACCCTGAGTGGAGTGCCCCTTCAAATCGAATAGTTGCAGGAGGCTGGTGTCGAAAATGCGCGATCATTGCCACTGGTAAAAAAAAGCGACTTACTATCGAAGATATGCATAAAATTGCTGAAGATCGCGGCGGTAAATGCCTCTCCGAAAAGTACATAAATAATAATCAAAAGCTGCTATGGCAATGTGGCGCGGACCATCCCCCATGGTCAGCTAAGCCAAGCAGTATCAAGATGGGCCAATGGTGCCCTCAATGCGGCATTGTCTTGATGAAACGAAAGCGTCCTCATGTATCTGCAAAAATGAAGAAGCAATGGCGTTCATACAGTGACGCTAATGGTTTTGTGATTGCTCTTGAACTCAAATCACAAACGGAATGGAAGCTCTGGGCGTCGGGTGAACTTAAAGGATTTTCGGCACGCCCGAGCGACATTCCATCAAATCCACAAAAGATATATCGGAATAATGGGTGGACAAGTATGGGCGCATGGCTGGGAACCGGGCGTATTGCACCTCAATTTCAAAAATATCTTGATTTCAATCGAGCTCGGGATTGGGTGCACACTCTTCAATTGAAGGGCGAAGATGATTGGAGAAAGTTTCTTAAAGGAGCATTTCCAAAGCTACCTAAAAAACCCGACGGTATTCCGGCATCTCCAAATTATGTATACAAAAAATCAGGTTGGCTAGGGTGGGGTGATTGGCTGGGAACAGGAAATACATTTACTCATGAAATGCAATATTGGTCATTCTTTGAAGCTAGAGATTTTGTAAGAAAGCTTGGGTTACGATCGCGTGCTGAATGGGAAAAGTATTGCGGAAATAATTTTGATGGTAAAGAAGCAAAGCCAGATAGTATTCCTAAAACACCGTGGGTAGTCTATAAAGGTAAAGGTTGGATTAATTTGAGTGACTGGCTTGGAACAAGTTTGTGAGAGTAAGACTGCTATGAAAAAAGAAAAACTAAGAGAATTAATTTTAGGCTTTGCAATTGGTGATGCACTTGGCGCTCCATTTGAATTTAAAACCCCTTCTGCTGAAGATATCCGTGCTCATTTTTATGGTACAAAAAAACTTCAGTTCACTGACGATACTTTTCTTTTGCTTTCGAGTATTAGCGCACATCAAAAAAGTCTTGTTTTTAAAGAGTCATCTGAAATCGAATACTGGAAGCTCATGAAAGTGCATACTTGTGAATGGCTTATAGATTGGCTAGATAGTGGAGATCTGAGGGGAATTGGTGAAACTACGCTTAATGCAGTCAAACAGATGCGAAGGCATAAGGAAAAATCTGGCGAACTTGAAAGTTTTTGCATATCGACCCTCTTTAATTATGATGAATCAGCCTCGGCGGGGAATGGGATTCTCAGTCGCGCTTTGCCTCTCATCCTTATAGAATCCGGCAACCACCAGCACTTTAAAAATTGGTTATCAATTACGCATCTCCATATAGATGGTCATCGCGCATGTGGAGCCCTAGAAGCTTTTTTAATTCAAGGGATCGGACCACAGCACAAACTCTCGGAAAGTGCTAAAGGATTTTATGCCCCGGAGACTCTGCAGATCGCTAGCAATGCAGTTTTGAGTTCTAAAGAAGTTTTTGAAGTATTTTCTCGTAGTATTGTACCAGATGGCGACAATGATTCTATTGCTGCGCTCGCAGTTGCACTTTGGGTGCATAAATATGGATTCAGCGATGAACTTGAACAGCAGTACACTCGCTTTATCGAAAAAGATATTGCGATTTTAGAAGAGTATTTTTAATAGAATTCAAACTACTTCTCTTAGAGAAATTTTAACATGTTTTAAAAACTCTCGTATGCGGCTCCGTTCTTCAATTGCTTCAGCTGAATACATGCCATGTTTCCAGTTAGCGCGCCGTGAGCGGGCTTTTCCCTCTAAGGTCTTCGGGCCGGTGCTCAGCCCACCGTGAAAGCGGCATCGTCCATTTTTCATGGCAGGGGCAGAACAGGGCTTCTCCTGCCTGTTTTGTGCTCCACAAAGTTGAGTGCCATGGGGTTGATCCTCAGATTTGCTCATATCCCCCCGGGTCTCCCACCAATTGTCCCGATAATCGCATTCCCGCCGTCATTCACATGAATGTGCTCGACAACAACTTTCTGCTGTCCTTTGCTTCTATATTTATTGAGAGCTTCCACTTGGGCGGCAAAGGTTCGCATTAGTTTATTTGCACGCTCTACGTTGATAGAAGTCTGTTCATTATTTAAGTCGTCGCGGTTGGCTTGGGATAGAAACTTCATTGCTAGAGAATGGCTTGCGACCATTTGAGATGCCAAGAGCGCTTCAAGTTCATCTTTGGGCTGAATAGCGTGTTGAAGAGCGGTAAGCAATGCAAACGGTTTTATTCCGCTCTCAGCTAGACCAGGTGGAAGAATTCCGGCCAATTGATTTAACAAATGTACCGTCAATTCGTCGCTCTTGGTTCCTGCGGATATTTTGAGACCTTCAAGTACGTTTGGTGTTGCTATGATTTGCTCTGGAGCGGAGTTTTGTGTTGAAGTCTTTACTGGCTCAACTGCGTGTTCATTTTGTATTACTGATGGAAGGGGGGTTTTAGATTTTTTCGTCATTTACTTTTCTCCCTTGAAAAAACGAACTGGAATTGTAGTGCGAATCATTTGTTCAACGGCCGAACTTTCGCTTACATTGTTCTTTTTGCTCCAAGCTCCCAATGCGGCTTTGGAAGATTCAGAAATAAAGAAATTTACTCTCTTTTTCTTAGGATCAGATTTACGGATTGCGGCTAAAACTTGAGTTTCTTTCGATTCATTCATTAAATAATATCTTACACACGATTATACATAAACTCAACATTAGCTAAATGAGTCATTACGAATGCTGTCGGTCATTTTATGGGTACTCCGTAAACCGTTCGAAAAAATTAGTTGTTGTTGATAAGCACCCTTTTGTTAAGCTTGTAAATGAAAGTTGAGTAATTTTGTGCAAACAAACAAGTTAGAATTCATTTCCGATGAAAGCCTTAAAAAGTTTAGTGAACAGCTAGTCGCCTCAATACACGACCAAAAGAAGCTTATAATCGTTATCGGTCAGCTTGGTTCGGGAAAGACAACTAATGTTCTAAAAGCTTTGGATGACTCGGACCAATCATCTGTTAGTTGTATAACATTTTCTGCCGCACACTCAATTGAAGAGGCGTTATTAAAAAGTATTTCTCCACTTTTTAGAATGGTGTTAGCAATTACCCTGTTCTGTATTTTCTTTATTGCTATGCCGGTTCTATTGCGTTTCATAATACCGGCGTCGGTTTTGTCTTTTATTGTTAAACATGCTCTTTTTAAGCCGGGAGAACTATATCTTGCACTGGGAGGATTTCTCACTGTCGCAGTCCTACTAAATAAGCTTAATCTACTATTCAAATGTGCTTGGTTTCTGCATGCACGAAAGATCGTAGTTCTAGATGATCTTGAACGAAGTTCATTATCGCTTCCTGAAATATTTCATGTAGTACGACAGTTTGAAAAGACCAGAGTTAAGCATGTAATTGCAAACATAGGTTTTTCCTCATCCGATCAAAAATTTGAAATTCTTGAATTTGCTTATAAAGTTGGAGCCAGTATTGAGGAGTTGCCAATTTCAGAAAAGGTAAATATCTGTTTGGCCAAAAAATTAGACGATAACTTTCCTTTCCGGGAGGACCCGCCTCCTTTGTTCTTGTCGATGTTTTCGCCAAGAGAGTTATTTGAAATCATTGAACGCGGGAAGAAAAGGTCTGTACCATTTAAAGATATAAAAGCATCAAAAGGTGTTTTTCTTCACATGATGTTGCACGCGTTATTTGAAAAACTTGAATATCGCGCTGAGGAATTAAATAACCTATCGCTGTCCGATCCTAATAGCGGTCGAATTAGATTTGCAGAGCATAATCACTCAAAAGGGTTTCAAATACCTCAAATTCATAAAATAGTTTTAGACTCATTTTCGACTTCGATTGAAGGGCTTGAAAAGCCAAATCAGGAATTTACTAATTCGTTCGCAAGACTTCTGAATCCTCGGGCTTCATCGAGCGAGTTAAGGTCGCATTCTCAATTCATCTTTAAGTAACCTTGCGCTTTTCGCATTTTTTATGGAGCTACTAGGCAGAGCAGAAAAGTATTTGCAATGCAAGGTCGGAAAATTTCTCTTTGCGGTGAAATTGTACAAAGCAATTGTCGGGGGATAATCTTCAAGCTACAACTGGTATTAGGTATCTCTAGTTTTTAGGAGTAATTATGACGCACGTTTCAAAAAAAGTCCCACCATCGCTCGAAATTCAACCTGATTGGGAAGAAGTATGGGGCTTTTCTGAGGGACTTGCTGTAGTTAGAGTCGGTGGAAAAGACGGGTATATCAACGAGAATGGCGAATGGACCATCTCGCCACGATTCGATTATGCCGGTAAGGTGCTGAATGGATTTTCTTGCATTAAGGATGCTGGACGTTGGGGTATTATCAACACCAAGGGCGATTTAATCGGAGACCGTTACTTTGATGAAGTTACTGCATTCAAAGATGGAAAATCGTGGGTTCGCTCAAAAGACGAAGGTGGTAGCCTCGACGCTAAGGGTAACTTGGCCTGGGTCCGCTCTATGGCCCATCTTCCTATTGGATACCTGAGCGAAAATTATGATAAAATGAGCGACGAATGGATTCGAAGCCTTTAAGTGAGTTAATCTTTAGAAGTTGCATGTTTCACGCGGAAATTAAACTGGCACTTTTGGCACTCACTTAGGCGGAAGCTTTCAGTCTTGAACAGGAGTCAGGGTACAGATCTTCAATGTACCCGATTGGGCACATCCAAGCATGGGGACATCTGAAGTTTGTACCCCGTTTTTCACGCTGTCATTAAGTGGTTGATTTCACCAAGAAAAAAAGTATGATTTGAAGAGAGCCAGGTTATATATTGCGTAGCTCTGGCGCGCCATAAACTTTCTAGGATTCAATTTCACATCGCCAAACTGCAGATTCGCAAACCTCTCCGTACTATGTGTACGGTTCGGCTTGCTCACTTTGTTTGTCTTCCTGAAATTGAATCCTAGAAAGTTTATGGCGCGGTCGCGGCAGGACTCGAAGAGAGCAAAAACGTGCACACTGAATGTGTGCTTGCGACCAGGATGGGAGCAAAGTTTTTACGAGTGGCTAGGCGGAGGAGTGGCTGAGCCACGACGGGCGCTTAGCCGAGTCCTAATCCAATCCTAGAAAGTTAATGGCGCTTCCGCGGCTGGACGAGACCACTTTTAAATACAGTTCAACAAAGTTTGGCAATAGCGATAGTAGCCTTTTTGGGTATCCTCTAATGGATCAATCATATATACCGCCACCATCCTTGCTTCCAAACCACTTTTAGGATGAATAAGAGTGGGATACCAGCGCTTTATTTCCATCTTGCCGTCATTATCTGGAATAGCGCTGAGATAGGGCAAAATAATACCATTCCGTTCGCACTCTAATTGAAATTGAAATAAAGTTTTATATTCGCCTATAAAGTTTTTCTTTAAATCCAGGCCATGACCTTGCTGACGATTCAACCTCGTTTGCAGCATTTTATTTCCCCAAATCACATGTCCTTCGGTGGTGCGTATGCCCGCAGAATGTTTCGAATCAGTAAAAAACTTTTTGAATTTTTCAACAAATTGATCCTCATCATGTTCAAGGCGGATTTGGTGAAGCTGAATCAAATTACTGATGGTAACTTCAAAAGCCTGAGAAATTTTGGTGATGGTATGCAAAGTAGGATTACCCAAACCTTGTTCAAGTTTCTGGTAAAGTCGATAGCTTAAGCCACTCTTTTTTGCCATTGCCTCTTGGGTGAGGCTTGCTGATTTTCTCAGAAATTTTAAGTTATAAGATAAGGGTTTTGTGAAGGTCATGGTGGAGTTCCATTTTATGAATAACGGCCCTATTTAGCAATAAAATAGCATTTTTTTTGAGCGTACTATAGTGCGTCCAGCATGTACTACAATAGTCTAGTAAAAGTCACCTTTGCTCATTATTATTAAGCAATGAATCACGCTTCTGGTAGCCCAGCAAATCCTGATATAGCTGAAAAAAGGCATCAAGCTTTTAACTATATTCAGTCTGCGGTTTCTCATTGGACTGCAGGGATGATCAATACTTATGCTAACAAAACCTATGCTGATTTTTATGGAAAAACACCTGAACAGATGTTGGGGCGTTCTGTAGGGGAATTCATTGCGAAAGATTATATTGAACAACGGCGTGCATCCATTTCTTCTGTTTTAGCGGGAAATTATCAATCTTTTGAAACTACACTTCCTGATAGTAACGGAAGGAAGCGAACTCTGATTGTAAATTATCAACCTGAGGTTTTAGGCGGCCCTTGTTCAGGGTTCTTCGTTCATTTTTTAGATATTACTGATTTATTGTATGAGCGAGAAAAACATCTCATTACTAATCATACCTTTGAATCCGTCATTAAAAACTTAGGATCGGCTTCACTCATCTCAAAAACGGATTTGAAAGGGCGCATTGTTTACGTGAGTCCGAAATTTTGTGAAATTTCTGGATACACGGAAGAAGAGCTCATGGGCAAAGATCACCGAATGGTTAATTCAGGAGTTCACCCAAAGGAATTCTTTAAACAAATGTGGAATACCATCCTCGCTGGAACTCCTTGG
>CAIMWN010000216.1 GCA_903845155.1 Oligoflexia bacterium | reverse complement strand
GATTAGTTGGATTAGTTGGATTAGTTGGATTAGTTGGATTAGTTGGATTAGTTGGATTGCTTGGATTAGTTGGATTGCTTGGATATCCTGGGTAGCTTGCACTACAGCTGTTATAAATATCACAACCACCGTAATAGTAGAAACCGCCTGAAAAAAGAATTCCATAGGCGTTATGAGTTCCGCAGTATGCATTGGTATAATCACACCACATATTACCGGCGCCGTAATATCCCCAGTGACCGTTGTGGATGAGAATCGTCACTTTGGGTGCGGATGGCGATGAGCTTGAGCAACCTGCAAGGCCTAAGAGTCCTAATCCAAGCAGTGCACTGAGAAGTAATTTTGATTTTGTAGTTTTCATTTGAGTGTTCCTTATCGTTTTATGGTTTTTTTATTTTACTGTAATGCTTGTAAAAACTCGGTAGTTGTACATGCGACCGTTGTCTGAAAGGTATTTGCCCGCAGGAGTACAAAAAGTTAAAACGCTGTACTGATTGCTGTTCAGGGATGCAAATATACTTTGAGCATATGAACAATCGTTGGTGCCGATGTCATTCAAGTGCAGGGTTTGGCCCACTTTTAAAGTATCAGTGGTAGTGATGGTCGTATAAAGTTGGTAACGATTAATTTGGGCAGTGGTGGAGGGAAAGCTTCCTGGTTCACTGCAGATTGCAGAAACCTTTACCGCTGCAGTGTTGAGGATCATCACTTCGCTCTGGGCTTTGGCGCAATTGTCAGTGTTGATGTCACCTAAGTTAAAGGTGTCGGCCATGGCCTGAGATCCGCTGATTAATAGAATGCTTGCTAATGCTAAACTTAACTTCTTCATTTTATCTCTCCTAAGGGACGTTGTGGTTGTATCTGACTTTCTAAATAGCAATTCGCGTGCCACCATGGGCTAGTTTGTTGTGTGGTTTCGCGCACTTAGTCATCTAGCTGAAACATTTAACTTTTTTCGTTTAATTACCCTGAATTTGTGTAATTTTATTTTGAAATTTGCGAGGATTCGAAGACGGAGTGGCTCCAGGGCCAAGCGATCGTTTTGGGCGCAAAGTGGCCCAAAACACTCACTCCAATCACTAAAATTGATTTGATTTATTTGAAGAGAAGAGAGGGCGACAGTTATCTTGTATACTTGAGTAAAATAGTATGCTATAGTCTGCGCAGTTGTACTTTGCATTGAAAGGACTTTATCAGATGAAACCTTCTTCCCTTCTACTGGCCGTAATATTGTTTGCCCACCCTAGTTTTGCACAAACTCTGGAACAGCAGTGGGAGGGAGTGAAAAATGCGGGGCTTACCAAAGTTGAAGCCGGTTTCTATTCCCGCGGAAGCCTTGCGGTGGAGCTGCACAAAAACGGAAGTTACACGCTACTTGTTCCTTACAGCTCAAGATTTGATTTAACTAAAATTAAAGCAATCAGGGTCAGTAAAGACGCGATCATGAAGGCCATGAGTTTGAGTGTCCTGACTACCAATGAAAAGGGCGAGTTTGGGGTGCTTTCTTTTACGGCGAATGGTAGTGGTGGCGATATCGACGACAGTGAAATTCCTGCACTAAAAGAACTTTCATTAAAACCCTTCGAAGAACAATTGGCGGATTCAGGATTTGAATCGTCGAGTGAAAGAAGTTCAATTTGGACTACTGCGATCGACAACACCGTCGTCACTGTTTTCATCGTAAACGGTTCATTAAAAGCAATTCTTAAGGGCGTTGATGCCAGAGTTGAAAAAAAATTAAATGGCACGTGGATTACCGGATACAGTGAGAAACAAAATCGCTATGAAAATGGGGTCACCTCTTCTTTGCAGGTTCAAAATTCATTCGCACAATTTTCTATTACTGGCGGGCCTTTTCCTCAAATCGAATCCCCTCAATTGATCAAGGATCTGAAGGATGTGGATCTAAAGGACCTTGGTATGAATTTACCGGAGCCGAGCAAGGACTCAAGCGGATTCATCATTGGTGGAACAAACTCGACTGACTTGATTTCTAGTCTATTCTCCATTAACGGCGCTTCCATGGACTCAATTTCTGCGAGCGCTAGCCTGGTCCCCGGCTGTTCAGATGGAGACCCACTTCTGGTTACCGGTGAAGACATCAAAGAAGTGATGGCAGCGGATAATCATAAAGTGATCCAATTGGGTCTCACTCACCAAGCATTAGCGCAGCCACTACTCTACGCAGAAGCCGTAGTCGAAGCTCGGTACGGTAACAAATTCAGTTTACATGGAACGATTATCAAATTTCAAACTTAATGGCGCCCATGTGTGGATCGCTGAAATCGCCGTTTAATGATAAGTACTCTACTGCGATCAGATTTCCGCGCATCACCAACCTAAGAACGAGTAAGACGCTCCATCTTTCCTATCTCCATCCGTATCTCATTCATCAATATGGATTTTACGGAAGTCACAAAAATAAATCATATGTGAGCCCGGAAGCAATCGTGGATGTTTTTGATTATTTGAAGTCCGGAAACTGAATTCAATATAGGAATCGTGATGCCATCTCTTTCGAGCATACTAGTAAGATTGAATCAGAAGTGGAAGGTAAGTATCATTCTCACGATGCTTGTCTCGTCAGGATTTCCTGCGTCTGCAAGCGGCGCTCTTTTTTGTAATGCCATTGAAGGTGGAGGAACGCAAAATCACCCGCCCGACAAAATGCTCGAACTCAATTCACGTGGCAGAGGCGTCTATCATCTTGATATTGCCCAAGATCCGGTTAATCCACGCCTTGCATACTATTATGGCAGCGCAGATGGTATCGAACGATTGAAACAAGACCTGATGAAGAGCGGTCCTTCCAATACTTATGTCGGTAATTCTAAAACACTTTGGAGCGATATCCAATTCAGTACGCTTCGTGTGAACGGGGCCCTACGAGTAATCATTACCGATGAAACAGAAAAGGCAAATGCCGAAATTTTATTTGGTCCAAAACCGAATTATTCACTCGGCTTGATTTTGCTCAAAGTGGTAGAACAACGGATTAATGAGTACCAAAACTTTTTGCTCAAGCCAAAGCATGAAGAACTGATTTGGAGTACTGGTATTTCCTCACTACCAGAAGCAGAAGCGTTGCTCAACGCACCCTCTCTCGATGGAGTGGAACTCAAACATCAAACGACCGCAATCGTCGGTGGTGGTTATCAGGAATGGACGACCTTGACGTTTGATGAACATGCTTATGGTAACCCGACAAATGAACAGTTCATTTACGATCTTCGTGCCTGGTTATTAACGTCGGATCATCAGACGGGTAGTGTGCTTAAGAGTCCGAGCGGGGAAGCATGGTTAGTGTGGACCAATCACTTTAAAAGCTCTTGGGGTGGGCCTGAGCAAGATCGTTTTGTGGTGTTCAAGCGAGAAGCGGATGCAAAAGCGTATGGAGCCTACGTCTTATCTAGAAAATGATGCAAAATTAAAATGAAATCAACGAGTTTCATTTCATCCTCACCATATTAATACACAATCACAATTGACTAAAGTCTTTGTTTTGAGGATGATCCTGCTTATGCAAAAAGTTCGGTCCATTCTCAGTTCTACCTCTCTGCTTTTTGCGCTCTTGCTACCCTTATCGGTGTCGTCTCATGCCGAGTCCATCTGTAATTATATTTTGAAATTTCAAGCGGCACTCACAGAAACGGACGATTGGGCTTCTTTGGTAGCCACGCTTCAATCGGCGACGAGTTACCGTCTTAAGTATCCACTCCAGTTGACTTCCAATCGCGGAGTTTCACTACCGGTACTGGAATCTGCTTTTAAAGACACTCGCTATTTTATTGGGTCCAACCGAAGGCTGACCAACAATGAAGTGAATCAGGGAAGCGTAATCCACTCTCGTGTCAGTTTTTATTATAAGAATAAAGCGGCCAACAGAAAAGAATTAGGCGTTTTAAATTACCTGATTCTTTCAGCCGAAGGCAATGTATTAGAAGTGGGAGCAGGCTCAAAAGCACTGATCAATGAATTCAGATCCCATATCTTTGGGAGGACGCAAAAACCAGAATATCAGAATCTGATGATTGATATCAATGAATCGCTTTATAAAACGCTTTCTGAGAATCCGGTGGCCAACACAAAACTTAAAGCGTTTGCCGAAGAGCGCAAATGGCCAGCTGGTTTGGAAAAAGAATTAAAACTCGTTTATTTTAACAATGAGTTAGTGCCATTAAAATCATGGGCGGCCAAGCATGGTTACACTGAAGAGCAATTGAAAGATGCCGGTTGGCTTGAACTTAGATTTAATCAAAGGGGCGAGAGATTTTTTGTCCCGAGAAACAACGACACGATTAAAATTCCTTTCTTCCAGGATTCAAAGCAAACCAAACCGCTTGCGTGGAGAACCCGGGTTCTCAATAAGAAAATACCCAATGGTCCTAAATATCTTTCTAGCCCTTTAAATCGCACCCAAGCATCGGCTTCGTCCATTTACACCCACCTCTATAATAGTTGGAAGCTCAATGAGGTAAGAGGGAAGACTCTCGTAATTACCGAGGGTGAATTCAAAAGTGCGATCGCTACCCATTATTCTGGAATTCTCACTTTGGGATTACTAGGTATTACCGAGTTTGACGATGATTGCATTCAGGCAATATCGAAAGCAGAGCCAAAAGAAGTGGTCATTGTTTTAGATCGAGATCCAAAAGGCAAGGGTCTCATGCGCTTGGATGAGGTCACCGATAGTGAGCGCGCTGCTTATTCAATTGCACGAGAGCTTGAGCTCTCCCAGGTTAAAGTACGAGTGGGAACTTTACCTGATGTTTTTGATGGCGGTAAAGTAGGAGTCGATGACCTGATTTTGGAAAAAGGAATAGATCCTTACCTTCATACAATAGAAACAGCAGTGGCACCGAATGTTTATGCCGAAAATCATGGCATGGACCCTTACTTTCAAGATCTACTTTTAAGACGTAAAAAACTCAATAGAGCTTTGGAAAAGTATCAAGACTCTAATCAAAGAGGTGGCCCTGTTGTTTCAAACGCGATTATTGCAAAAACTAAATTATATTTAAAAAATTATGATCAAATGTTTGAAGAGTATTTACAAAAAGTTTTAAAAACAAACCGTCGCCTGGATCAGCCTTCGGTTCATTACCATTTTATTTCACAATCAACATTCTTGCCAAAGGATGTGAACATTGGAATGGCACTGAGCCATGAGAACAACTCTCGTAAAGCATTTAACAATGAGCAGCTTCAAGGCAATATCATTTTGATGGAGTTTACAGAAGACGACCTTCGTTTTCCTTTGGGAGCCAAGGTGAAGTCGCTCCCATTTTCGTATCGGTCGCTGCTGGGAGCTTTTCAAAATGGCGGGACCGGAAGTACGAATGTCGAGCCCTCTCTCTCTCAGGTGCTAGAAAAAGGTTGGAGTTTGGCCAATGCGACTGGATTTAATCCGGATAGTTTCGATGAGTTTATTTTTATCCCCTTAGCGGGTCACTTAAATACTATTTTTCCTTCTGATGATTATCGTTTTGAGTTCAATGTGCAATTTTACAAAAGCTTCGCCGCTGACCGTGTGTTTTCTGATGTAATCCCGATTGCAGTCATTAAAAAGGATTCAGGGAAAGTGGTCGCCATGGCTGACATGAGAAAACAAAATCGTGAACCTTTGTTCAATAGAGTGAATTCGTACTTAAGGCCAAGAGTACAGTGAGAGCGTGACTTTCGTTGTTGCTAAAGACAATGATTAATTGAACCCTGCAATCAGAAAGAAGCGATCAAAAGTATCGGTATTTCGATGGCCAGGATTCGGACCATCATCTAAGATTTTAAGCCCAAGATTCTTTAATGAAGCCTTGCTTGCTTGAAGCTCTTCATTAAAATGTGTGGTGATGAGAATTTTTCCCTGAGGGCTTAAATGAGCAATGGCTTGTTTTAGAATTTTTTCGAGAGGGTAATCATCCAGTTTCGCTGCAGGGTTGCGGATAACGACTAGGTCAAAGAGTTTAGGAAGACCTTCATACGTTTTGTCTAAAGTGGCATCGGCTTGAATGAGAGCAACAGCGTCCATCAGGGGTTTTGTCTCTGGATGAGCTTTTAAAGTATATTGTTTCAGAATATTGGTGATGAATGGCCCATTTTCAATTTCGATTCCGTAAACCATTGAACCTGCCGCGTTTGGCGCCATAAATTTTCCGGTGTTGCTAAAGAATGATGCAAAAACAAAAGTGTCGGTTCCTACCCCACAAGCTAGATCTAAAATTTGAATTTGTTCCTTTGTTTGGAGTTTCTTCACAAAAGGGAAAAAACCGTCACGTTCTTTTTGAACCAGTAAATTCCAAACTTGATCAATGACATTTACAAATTTAATGGGGGATTTCTCAGTGTCTTCAAATGTAATAGGTTCGGTCCTCTCATGCCATTGAGCGGGATTTAAGATTTCATTCGGGTTACATTCTGCTAATGACTCCGATGACAAATTTAAAGAAATAAGGAAGAGAACTAGCCAGGCCATCATTTTCCTTGTCGGTAATTATATTGTCCTTCATGATGAGAATTTTCGAGAATCACTAAAGACCGTCAGTTGCTTGACCGACGCATGCCGTGCATGGAGTGTGGCATCCCTGAACTCCTTAGGGGGGATGTCATTCAATTGGTTCTTGCTCCATAAAAACTTCTGTTGGAAAATCTTATTCAGCACTTATCAATACTAGAGGATCTCTCATGAAAAATTCTAATCGCCACCGTATTCATCGTATATTTGAAGTATTTGCGCTCACTTTGCTCGTTGTGGTAAATATCAATTGCAGCACCGCTAAAAAGTTAGATTCTGTTGAGGCAACATCAAAGCCTGAGGTAGCACCAGTAAAAGATCAGAGGGCAATTGATGAGCTGAAGAATATTGGTAAGGCCTTGTCTGCCGCAAATTCCATTCAATTTAGGGCAGTAACCATGTCTCCAGTCCGAGGACCAAATGAGCAATGGGTTCATGTCTTTTCGACCTCAGACGTAAAGCTACAACGCCCGAACCAACTGTTTATTGCAACGGGCGGGGATGCATTTCCTCAAAAATTTTACTTTGATGGTACTTATTTAGCTGTCCATTCGGCGGAAACAAAGCTCTATACCCAAACCAACATGCCGGGGTCGATCGATACTATGCTTGCGCTTACGTCTAAACACGGTGGGACCTCGTTTGCGTTTTCGGATGTCCTTCTCGAAGATCCATTTGCTTCATGGAATCATGAACTCCTGGGTGCGATATTCGTAGGCGAGTCTGTTCGCGAAGGCGAAAAGTTAAAGCACATAGCCTTAACTGCCAAGGGTGTGGATTGGGAAATGTGGGTAAATGCAAAGACGCATTTGCCGCGAACTGTCTACGTTAAGTACACCACAGGGCATCGCGCTCCATCGGTGATGATCGAGTTTTCAAAATGGAGATTAAATTCCAAAATCAACGAATCTAATTTTATATTTAAAGCTCCCAAGGGAACAAACAAGGCGAACTTGAAAGCACCAGAAGGAGCAAAGTTATGAATTTAATCCAACATTCAAAACGTATTCAACCTAAGGCGATTTTGGCTCTATTTATCGTGAGTTCATTTTTTCCAATGAATCAGGCCAAGGCGTGGGGACGCTACGAGGGTGGTGATCATCCCGATTACAATCACCGCTATGAACGCGACCACCCCGTCGTGGTTCATCATACCATTGTGGAGCACGCAGGTCCGCCTACAGGGTGTCTGGGTTGTGGAGTAGGGATTGCTGCAGTTGCAGGTTTAGTGGGAGGCATCATTATTGGAAGTGCCATTGCTAATCACCCGGCTCCCGTCGTTGAACAGGCTCAACCGCAAACGATAGTGGTGCAGGCACCACCTCAAACCGTAGTGGTGCAGGGGCCTGCGATTGGCTCTGAAGTATCAAGCCTGCCGCCTAACTGTACCAATGTGACCGTAAATGGCGGAACCTATTATCAATGCGGCCCGATTTGGTATCAGCCATTCTTCGGTGGTAATGGTGTCTATTACACTGTGATTCAAGCGCCATAAGCGTTTTTTAAAACCTTGAGGAACATCGAGCATGAATTGTTTAATCGCAGGAGCAAGCGGATTGGTTGGACAATCACTCCTCTCAGAATTGCTTGCTGATGAAAGCGTCCACTCCGTTACCGTGTTTGCACGAAAGCCTCTTAAAACTCTGCATCCAAAATTGAAAACCATTCTCCTTTCTTTCGATCAGTTAGAGACCATCGTTTTGCCGGCTGCAGATACGGCATTTTGTTGCTTGGGAAGCACTCTCAAAAAGGCAGGAAGCAAGGAGGCATTTTTTAAGGTAGATCATGATTATGTAATGAGCTTTGCGAAAGGTTGCTTCAATGTGGGGGTAAAGACCTTTGTGGTCGTCAGTGCAATTGGCGCCGACGAAAATTCGAAAATCTTCTATAATCAAGTTAAAGGTAAGACTGACGCAGATTTAAAAACCATCGGCTTTCAGAAATTGAAGATTCTTCATCCAAGTTTACTACTCGGTGAGCGCGACGAAGCAAGACCCCTTGAGAAACTAGCGCAATATGCTGCTCCCCTTTTCGGGAAATTGATGGTGGGTCCGCTTGCGCCCTATCGCCCGATCAAGGCATCTCAAGTGGCGAAACAGATGAAGGCGGCCGCTTTTAACGGTGGCCAATCATCAGCTCTGGATGATTAATCCTGCGAACTGCTGCTCTGACTTTTAAATTTGTTATCGGCGACGATCTTAGTTATTTTTTGGTCGAGTTCTTCTAATTTTTCTTTTGGAATTCGATGTTTAAGAATGGGAGGGCTTATTTTCAATTCTCGCTTGATCCACGTATCTTTGCAAAAACCATAATTTTTCTCGGCCATGTCTACACAGACCTGAAATGTATCATAGAGATGATCACGCGGAGCAAATCCAGTTTCAAGGTCAATAACATAAAGCGTGTAGGCAATGAAGCCGACCGGATCATCGACACTCCGCCAATGATCACTTTCAATGACACCCTTTAGAGTAAGATCCTGGTTAATGTTCTCAAAACTTTCGTCACTCATCAGGGGTTGGTATAGCTCAGCAGGAGGCATTTATAAAGTGAATTATAATGTTCGGTATCTAAGTGCACTAAAATCAATCACATTAGTTGTACTGGTCAAAAATGAAATCGTCGGTACTGTATCCCTTGGCTTTAAGGGTACTTAAAATGGACGCTCTCAATTCAGGTGCGATTGCTTTCGTACGCGAAAGAATAAAGGTAAACGTTTTCCCTGGTCCACTGACCACGGCCCACTGGTAATGGGGATCGAGTTCGGTGATCCAATAATTGCCTTTTGGCTTAAAAATAACTTCAAAAACTACTTTCAGCTTCGCCGGAATTGCTGGATTAAGTATTTTTGCTGTTCCGCGAATCGTCGAAGTCTTTCCGTTGTTTTGGTAACAAGTATTAAAAACTGAAATTGTTTGGGAGTCCAAAACTTGGTATTCAGAAGTTGAACTTATGCATTTCTTTTGAAAAAAATTAGGACTGTGAGCAACGTCATACCAAAGTCCAACATACCGATTCAATTC
>CAIMWN010000215.1 GCA_903845155.1 Oligoflexia bacterium | reverse complement strand
GAACCAAGCTCCAATACGACTGTCCCCGAAGCCTTACCTCCTTTGAAAACCCAACTGAGCGCAGAAAAGAAGCTTGCCGAAAAACTTTGAATTTTAAATTTGAATCTTCAACCGCACCGACACTGAAGTTTCAGGATTCGCAGTGGCAAATTCAACAGAGGATGAAGAACTAGCACTGCTGGTATAGTTGGTATAGGTGACGATCGCGTCGACGACGAAATTTTCCTCAATCAAATATCCTACATCCAAATGAGGAACAAAATACACAGGAAGATGATATTGAGTGGTTACGGGAGGAGCTTGAAAGTTGGTCTGCGAATAGGAATAGGGAAGATTCAAATCACCTTGGAACTGTAGGAAAAAATCTGGCGTAAAATGATAACGATCATAAGCAGAAAACGTACTCGTCCAGGTCGCCGTTCTCAAATATGAATTTGCGGAGGTGGTGCCATTCCCATTGCCTGAAAACTGGTGGGTGAGCGATGCAGTGAATGCAGCTTCATTGTTTTCATGAAACCAAAAGGCGGTTGAATTAAAGGTCATCGTTCCATACCCCCGCCCATTGTTACCGTCCTGAGTGGTGGATGCCGCTTGGTACGTAATTACCGAAGGAGACATTGCTATCCCCGCATCTCCATAACATCCCTTCGCGCTGTCCCGATGAAACCGGTATTGAACTTGAAGGATAGGATCAGAGGGCCCACTCGCTTGAGTGACCGAACTCACTCCGCTCGAATTCACCGCGGTGCTTTCACTATGAAATAATTCGGTATCAGAAAGCGACAAACGAAGGCCATCCGTGAGCAAGCCCATTTGCACATTCATATTCAGCTGATTAAAACCGATGCTTCTACTGCCGGAGGGACTTGAGTTCTTCGTAGTTGATTTCTCGTTACTCAAAGGAAAACTAAACTGGGGAGCAAATAAAAAATTTCCCACGTGGGGATAATAAACGAGGTTTGAGATTCGTGCCGTCACGTCCTCCTCGGCGCCTGCGCAGAAAGACATCATTTGAACCCCGATAAACAGGGTAAGAATAAGTTTGATCATTTTGGATCCGCACTGACTTCGCCAGAAGGCACCACTACGACCGGAGTAGGTGCTGGAGCGACCACAGGCTCAGGGCTCACGCCACGAATCGTATCAATCGTTGCATTCAGCGCATCCAAAGACTTTAACTGATCTGGGCTTGGGGGATTTTCCGAAGAAGGAGCAACAAATACTTCGGTCTGTACTGGACCATTATCGGTGAGATTAATCATGCTCTTAAAATTATGAGTTTTGGTTTGAAAGTTCGCAAACCCTTCCAAAACAATTGCATCATCGTATCCTAAAATTTCATAATGGGTGATCACTACATCCCCTTTGGAGAGGACAACATGCGATTTCAATTGATTGGCTAATTGCTGCGTTAACTCTTGTGTGAAGGTAGAAATACGAGATCGAAATTTTGCTTGTTTTTCTACAGACATCGCACTGACACCAAACAGAAGTTGCCTGAGGTTGTCGGTGGGATAAAACACACCAAAATAGTCAAATGGATGATTCAGATTCGGATAGGCTTCATATTCCTGTCCATACCAAGTTCGATAATAATCATCGTCCCAAGTTCCAATATAAAACCAATGCACCAAAGGATTGTAGAAATAGAGCTGAATATCGGGTACCGGATGGAACCCGTAGTAAAAGCCACCATAAAAATGATGGCGGTGCCAGGCTTCCCAAACAAGTGGATGCTCAACAACAAAAGAATGGTAATGACTAAAGTGTTCATTGATGAGCACATTTTTCTTTTCATAAATGGGATGGAGCGTGCCCACAAAAACAGCACTGTGAAAATTCACATGATTCTCAACATGAGGGTCTTTTCTCATCACGGAAGTGGCTCGTTGATTTGCAAAATCAATCCGATGAAGATGATCATCAGTAACCCGATTTCCATTAAAATCTTGCCTCACCGGTACCGCCATATGTGCGGGCGCTGGTACTGACATAGGTCTTCCGGGGGCAGGACGTATTTGTGGCGCGCGTCCAGGGTACTTGGGGAAGACAGATACAGGAGCAGCCGTTACCCGAAGCTGCGGACCCCGACGCACTTTCATTGCACTGGAGTCACCTCGCGCAAAACTAGAAAGCCCAATCATAGGGGTGAGAAATATCGCAAGTAAGGGAAGGCGAAATCGGAAAATTAAATTTTTCATGTCCTTTAAATTTAGAACTTTATATGAGCTGAAGCAAGAACATATGTTAAACTCAATCCATGTTAAACTTCTTCCATCCGCTTTTGATTTTATCGCTTTTTCTAACGCTCCCCACAGCTTTGAGTTTGGCCGACACGGACAGCGCCAAGGAGGCAGAGGGCGTAAATGCAACGCCCACACTCACCAGACGAGGACACGGTATGGGCATGAAATTCAACAAGGGAGGCACTTCAAAAACTCCGGGCGCGATTAAAGGATACTGCACTATAGTCGCGAGCCCTTCTAACCCGATTGCTGGTTCATGCGTAAGTATTATGTTAATTTTGAAAGAAGCTGACGGAACAGAAGCAGAGAAGAACAGGACCTCACCCCAAGGCCAATTTTCATTCCTAGGCCAGGCGGGTAAAACATATACCATTGAATCTGGCTCTAAGTTCTATGAGTCGGTCAAAGCGAAAAACCTGATCTATCCCGGAGATACGGTGAACGTGTTCCTAAAGCAAAAGTGAAGGAATAAATACCACTGTTCCACGGTCTGGCTTTAGCGCCAAAATGCTGTCCCTTTTGTGTAATTTTTAGTGCAATTACCCCGCTCTGCTGTTCTAATATTGGTAAGGTAGATAGAGAGGAAGTTTCTCATTCTACGCTCTCTGCAAAATAACAGACAAAAAAATAAAGTCATTGAAAAGGAATTCAGGATGAACTCACTCTTTCAAAAAGCATGTCGTACCCTCATCTTTTTAATCGTTGGACTCCAACTTATTCCAGCACATGCCTATGCCTCTCAAGGTCAGGTACTAAAAATTCTCGAGCTTAATTTTAATTCTGAAGTGGTCTTAGAAGATGGTGACTATCGATTCAGAGACCGTCGCTATGATGCCATCATTCAATGGATCAATGACAACAACCCCGATATAGTGATGATTGCTGAAGGATGGAATTATCATGGATTTTTCTCCATCGTTCAGGCCCTCGCCCTAGCAGTGAATTACGATTACACCTACCGTGTGGGAATGGGGATCCCCTTTGTTCTCGCTGACAGCGATGGAATTTTAGTAAAGAAAAATCTGAAATTGGATCAAACCCAGGGCTTTAAGCTTCCTCACAGCGGTGCCTCCATTGGAAACGGTCAAGGATGGGTAGCTCCCTTGGGTGCAAATAGCTATGCAGTGGGCGGACGAATTACACTTCAAGATGGCTCTTCTGTCTATGTTTACGCGACTCATTTAATTTCAAAGGGTGGTGCCGATGACCCGAACGCAATTCATGCGGCCATTGTAAAACAAGCCGAAGACAATGGTGAAGACGTAAATCACATTCAAGCGATTGTGGCTGGCGACTTCAACACTACTCCGACAGAGCCTGCTTCAACTGCATTGATCGCCCATGGTTATCGCGATACTTACGCCGATGCTCATCCTGACTTGTCGAGCACGGAAGAGGCGTGCACAAACTGCATGGTTCCAACGAGCCAATACTATAATCCAATGACTATTGCCCCTGGCTTGTTTCCTGCCCAAGCCACGCTCGGGGGCAATGATCGGATTGATTATATTTTTACCTTAGGTCAAAACACACATACACTCGCATCCACAGTGGCCTTCACCCATACTCTGAATGATCTTTGGATGAGTGATCATTATGGCGTGGTTTCGAGCATAGTCGTGGGAGGCGATGCACCTGCTAGCACTATTTTTCCTAACCCAACGCGAGACTCCGTCACCGATGAACACGCCCTCGTGATCCACCTCACAGACGAAAACCTAACTTGCGACCAGGTTTCTAAATGCACGACTGAATTTCCGGATAGTGAAATATCTGCAGCAAAAGGAATTACCTTCATTAATGACACCAGCCACAAAGTGCGCATTACGATTAATGGGAGCGGACAAGTTTGGCCCAGGAATCACGATGTGATTAAAAAGAATCAAGCTACCGCATTTTACTTCACGCCAGGCGAAGAACATTCCTTCATCGCTAAAAGAGTGAACACGAGAAAAAAACTAGTGGGCAACCTTACTGCGCAGTAACGCTAACCCCCGGAAACGGAGTCATGGTTGGATGATTTGTTTTAAACTCAAGCCCTAAAAAACGAGCCAGCGTTGTGGCCATTTGCCCTTGATAGAGCTGTGGACTATTTTTAACTTCACCGAGAGCTTTGGTATCGGGCCCCAGGAACGCCATCCATATTTGCCCTGATTCCGGAATTTCATCTCCGTGCTCTGCCCAAGTATCGCGTCCAAGCCCTCCCCGACCATGATCGCAGGTAATCACAAAAGTGGTTTTGTCTCGATACTGCTCCATCGCTTGCAATGTAGTCCAAAGATCGGCAATCATTGAATCCGCAGAGTGTGCGGTTTTAATATATTGATCGTATTCCTTTTCATGGGCAAACTCATCTGTTTCTCCAAAGGAAATATACATCACTTTTGGATGTTTCACTTTCATATACTCTCTTGCACCCATATAAGTGAGCGAATCAAGCCGCACTTCAACAGGTCTAGTCACGAGTTTTTGAAGATCGTCGAGCAATTTTAGTTCGGGGCTTAACGCAGGAAATGAATCGCGATCAGCATTGATATTCAAACCACTTCGGTCACGATTCAAAATATAAGGCATGGTTTCCCAAGTAGCAAAAACAGCCACTTCATTTTCATAACCCGGTTGTTTTTGAATAAATTCAAAAACATTTTCATTGGGGTTATTGATATTATCATTACTATTGATACGCACATCTGGAAAACCCGTAAAAAGTTCATTGTATCCAGGATATGAAAATTGGTATTTGTTTTTAACGTTTACTAAACTACCTTTGAGGCGATTCCCATAAATCTGCCCCTCTTTCGCTACCGTACTCCACAAAAAAGGAAAAATCTTTTGGCGACTCGATTCCGTAGCATCCGCTGCGAAGGACTCTCTCAACCCTTTTGCATTTTTGGTAAACATCTCTTGCTTCACAATCACTTTGTCCAGGCCTTGAAACACCTCCTGCCAGCGCAATCCATCGAGAGTAATGACGACTAAGTTTTCAGTCTTGCGATTTTGGGCAAAACTGCTAGCCGAAACAACGACGCTTAATAAGAGAAGGAGGCCAAAACTAAGTTGAGACTTTTTCATACACAGTACTTATATAATTATTAAGCGAAACATTCAATCATGAAGATGGATGTGCTCTATATAAAATCACCATCGTACTCACTTGCAGTCGTGTTCACTTGCAGTCCGGCTTAACACAGGTCTCCATTCAATGAAATCAGTTGAACGCGACAGCCCTGCGCGAGCGCACTACTACTTTATGACGTCTAGAAATGTTGAAGTCATTGGTTGCGCAGCTTTAAACAGATCTTCGATTTATTGATTCTTACGTTGCTGATGCTTGAGCACTTGAAAATAAAACATAAGCGAAAAAAGGAGCCCTGAAGTGATGAGCGGAATGATAAATCCACCATAACCCAAGCGGTGAAAGGTAAACCCTCCCACCACTGAACCTAAAGTAAATGACGAAATAATCCCGACCCGCATGAGATTTGCGCGCGCATCGTCGCTCACATCGTGGTCGAATTTATCGCGATTCAAAACACGAATAATTCCAATTCCTAGGTCAGTCGTAATCCCCGTAAGATGGGTCGTTCTCACCACCGATCTCGAAACCGTAGTAATCGTTCCATTTTGAATGCCGCAAGTAAAACAAAGCAAAATCAGCAGAATATAATCTCTCACTTGCTCTAATGATTCTCCAAAAGTACCGAAATAACCCAAAGTGCCACCCGCAAAAACAATAAAGAGAAGAGCAAAAATAATTCCAAAGGTAATATAATATTTTGGTTTCTTATGCTGTTTGAGTCGCAAGTCTACGAGCATTCCACTCAGCATGCTACCGAAGAGAAAAAACAACGGCACTACCAGCATCCCCACGGGATGCTGACTTCCCGGCTGACTTACCTGAAAACCGAAATAGGTAGAAAAGCCAGTAACGTGTGAAACGAAGCGATGACATGCCATGAACCCACCGATATTCAAGATGCCGGCTTGAAACGCCAGGGACATCCATACGGTAATATTACTTCTGGTGTAATGCGAGATGGATTCATTTCCAAATAACATGATTAAGCTGATTGTATGAGAGAGCCCACTCCTTGTCTAGTAATCCCTTGTTGCTCAACCCTACGGCGGCCTCCACGCTCAGATCTGCACACCAGGATGCACAAATTGAGGATTGATGATGAAGATGGAATTTTCAGGCTCCCTATTCTTTCCGGCCAGATCCATCATTATTACATACACTTACCAAGACCAAGCGCACAAAATTCAAGTACACAACATCAGTGTATAAATTGTATTGATTTAATTATTAAACTAAGATAGTTTACTCGCAAATTGCTAACCGTCCATCCAGGATTGATGTTTGCGTATGGAACAGTCCCTGACTGAGAAAACGAGTATGATTGCTATGAGAACTAAAACTTTCTTATCCCTTGCCTCCTGGGTGATCCTTCACGGTACCTCGGCGTTTGCTCAAAGCCCCCTCATCAGCCCTTCCCCTGTTCCTCTGGCACACGAATGGGTCACGAGCCCCGAACACCTAGTATGGGAAAACCCGCCCATCCAATGTTTCGAAGATAGTGATTCAGAAGATAAAGTTCCTAACCGCACTGCTATTATTGATAAGATTTACGAAGCCGCCAAGACTTACGACATGCCCCCTAATATTTTGTATGGAGCGCTAGCACAGGAATCTGGCTTGATCGATTACGGAATTATTTATGATCTCGGAAACTATTCCTGCGGAATGGCACAAATCAATATCTCTGAATGGTGCCAATATGTTCATTCGCTCCCTAAACAGCGGCAGGATGAATTGGGTTGGCCTTCCACTCTCACAGATTGTGAAAGACGCGTAAAACCGCGATGGTTGAAAAAGACCTACGACCAATTGGTGAAAAAAATTAAAAAACCGATTACCACGTCACCCGTCGCAGCTACCGTCACTGCGCCTACTATTGCATCCTCGGAACAGGACGATACCGAAGACCCAATTGACCCTAGTGAATTCGGCACCGACTCCAAACTATTTGAAAATCTCATTCATTCTCATCAAGAACATTCAATCAAAGACCAAGCTGTTTTATCTTTTGTGAAACATTGCGGTCACTTTGAATACGCGATTCCCGCGAAAGCCGAAATCTTGAGAGACATTTTCGATAAAACGGTCCCCAGCTTTTATAAAACCCATGAAGTTTACAAGGCGAAAGAAGGCCCTGCGGATTGGAAATGTAAGGTTCCCTATCAAAGCACTTACTATCCTTTTCACACCGGCTGGCTCATCGCAGATGGCATTTACAATCTGGGCGAAGAACTGGTTTCTTTGGTAGCGAGACAAGTTAATGAGAATTATGAGAACCTCAAAAACCCGGCACAGCTCCTCTTTGCGATCAAAGATGCAGGAACACTGAGCCCTAAGACCGCCCTCCTTGATTTCAAAACGATCGATGATAATAAAAAGAAATCAACATCATGGTTTAGGACCTGTGTGGTGGATCGACACATCACCAATGTTGTTAACTTTTCACTTGATGATCAATACAAGCAAACTCATTTGATCATTCCTGAGGAATGCGAAACTTTTGTAGTCCCCGATAACGCAAAAAGGGGCACCTTTCCTATCAGTCGACTTGAATTTGAAAAATCACGAAATCCAAAATTCAAAGTTGACCTAAAAGCGATTTTCGACGATCAAAACGACAATTCAATCGACTAGTTTGAATAAGAGGGTGAAATGCTCCCTCGATCAATTTTAACTCAATCAGCGGCACTCTTTATCACTAATTATTGCTAAAGAGTGCCGTTTTCGCTTGTTAAAATTCTTTATTGGCAAAGAATATTGACTTGCGAAAATGCCTTTGTTACCGATTTAAATAATCTTAGATCAACCCAAAGGAACTGAAGAATGAAAAACATATTGTCGCTGTTAGCACTTACCCTATTGATGGCCGCCCAACCCGCACTCGCTCAAGAATACAGAGCTAAACCAGTCACGATTGATGGAGTCATCACTCACCTCTCGTCGACTACTGCGCCTTCCCTTTATAATGTTAAAGTACCAATTTATACCGTTTATACAGTACCTGTTCTTGAGCCAAGGACCTGCACAAAAGTGGTTTGCCGAGATATTCCCGGAAACGGAACTCAAGGTGACTGGAAGGGCTACTTCACCTCTCCCCATCATGAACGTGCACAACGTCTCGCCGATGCAATCAAAGGCATTGGACTCAAGACTGCGGAAAAAATTCTTGAAACTGGATTGTATTTCAACTCCAAACCACGCACCTGGGACGCATTCAGCAGAGAAATTAGCAGTGCGGAAAGTACCTTACTTGCTCGCGGTTACAAGGGTCACTTCGCTGACCTTGTCATCAATGTGTACGGAGTAGAGAATTCAAAAAATCTCGGATACTACGAAGGCAGTTCGTGTCAACAAGTGCAATATGCCTGTAACGTTTGGACCGAAAAAGAAGTGGAAGAATTCGCGTACCACCTAGATCGTCAAGTTCGCGTAGCAGTAAATAATACCAGCCTCCAAGATTTTGAAACTGAATCTTACAAAATTACCGTAGGGATGCTCCCTCAGGCGATTCAAATTGAAAAACCATCTGCCTATAATACCTATGATGCATCTGTAGCAATAATTTCAAGTGCGCAGTCTTTGGTGACGTTCAACGCCATTGGCAGAAATCGTATTACACTTCCCAGTGAAGCAGGCACCGCTACTCTGTTTAAATCAGAGCATGGCTTCAATATCGCATTGTCAGTAAATCCTAATTACTTGCCAAAAGATAATGACGCCGGAAGCGAACTCCAACTCGTTTACCGTGTGTGCCAAACTGATTGGTTTGGCGGTTGTCATAAAGCCATGATTCCTTGGACCACAGAAACCATTCGCAAAGTAAGTGCTGATATTCACGTATCTGAAAACCTTTTGAAAAAAGGTTCAAAATATAAGGTTTGGTACAAACTCATTAGAACAGGATCACGTTTCTATAATAACGAAGGCGTCTCCAATACTACTGATTCTGTAAAAGCGGATTAAGGTCTTAGCTCAGTTCAATTTAAAAGCCGCTCGAAGCATTCCTTCGGGTGGCTTTTTGCTTTTATAAGCCCAAAACAGTAGGGACGAGTTGCTTCAGGATCTTTTTCAACCCGAAATAAAATTGTAAAGGCTTTTTATCCCCATTTTCTGTAGGAGCCTGATCTTGGACCACTTCATTGCAAATCCATCCCATTGATTCTTGTAAGACGCTCATTAACTTATCCCCCCGTCCCTCCAGTAGAGACTCCTGCCGTGCAAATATCTTTGCGACTGCCGAGTCTGGGGTTCTTGCGTCAGCGAAAAAATGAGCTAGCGAAGCTTCATCGCCCGTCTCCAACCAATGCGCGGTTTGCGAAAATAATGGGGCCAACAAGCCTTGAAAGTCGCTGTGCACCGGTCCCGTGGTATGGACAAAGGGTATCCCGCGAGCCGATAAAAAATTTACGCCCGAATTGCCAGATACGGTTGGGGGCAAAGTACTTTGTAACATGAGCGCATCCCAAATGTCCTGGGGCTGAGAACCCACTTTTATCACGAGAACCTCTCCAAACTTTAAATCGATCAATTCGGTTTCAAGATGCTCATGATTGAGCGCAAGGACTTTAGTGCTCGGACTCAATTCATGGAATCGAGCCCATTCGCTTTCATTCAAATTTGAAATCATCAAAACAACCGTACCTCGCTTGGTACTGAGTTCAGGGTTTTTATGCTGAAATATCTTCGACGCATTTACGATTTGATTTAGTTTCTCCTCACCCTTTCTCAGTCCTAGCCCATATGCAGTTAAGACCTCATGCAACTCGAGATGATCGATCACCGTTTTTAAACCAGGGACTCTCAGAAGCGTTGCAGGAGACACTTCTGAAGTCCGCAAGGGCTTAAGATGCCCCTCGGGTAAAGGAATCACGACATAGCTCGAAGAATGTTGAATGCGAAGAGATGGTTTTTCTTCCCAACCCGGAGGCTGCATCACGAGCAAGGCGTCTACGTTTAATGCTTGTGGCGAAGTGAACTCATCATCAGCGCCCATGATTCCCAAGGTCTGAATCGCCTTTTTTCGCGTCAGAACTTGCGAACCTTCATATATTTTTTTACGTTTAAGTTCGTGGGTAGTCGCATGGAGATTCGAAAGAGTTTGCTCCACTGCACCGCTGACCTGGTACTCAGGAAGCAATTTTGCAAGTGCCACTCGAGAGGCTTGATCCACATAAATTTCAAATTCTCCTTCGTAACCTAGCTCTCGTAATCGCTTCATTACTTGCACACCAGTGGCAGCATGGCCGAAACCGGGCGCAACAGAAAAACCAATCGATATTTTTGGAAAAGTGCCCACAAATGCCAGGGCTTCTTTCTCCTCCGCGTTGAGCTCAACACCTTTCTGATCTTGAGCGAACGAATGAGCAGAATACAACCCGCCAAATAGTGCAAAGAACAAAACTACATCGTGAATAAAGGCGAGGCACCGCATCCCCCTCTTATCGACAAAAATAGACTAGATCTTAAGTTTTGGAACGAGACTCGTAATTTAAAAAATATATTCCTTACGTATACTTATCTCTCCATCAAAAAAATTTGCTTCACAAGCGTGCCCGTAAATAATATGAAGGAGCCAATGAAAAAATCGCCCTCCCTCATCGACTTGGTAAAGCGCTTACCGCCAAACTGGAAAAAAAAACTTGCTCCACTCTTTCGCGAACCCTTTTTTGAACGCCTCAATCAATTTTTAGATGATGAATATCAATCCAATAAAGAGATTTATCCGGCTCGTGAGAATATTTTTAGAGCCTTACGTGAACTCGATTTACCCGATGTTAAAGTGGTAATACTGGGCCAAGACCCCTACCATGGCAGCGATCAAGCGATCGGCTTTAGTTTTGCAGTTCCTAATGACGTGTTTCCAAAACCTCCGAGCCTTCGAAATATTTTTAAGGAATTAGAAAGTGATCTTGGGATCAGCGTTCCCAAGGAATATTCTGATTTAACGGCTTGGGCGAGCCAAGGCGTGTTGCTCTTAAATACTGTTTTGACTGTGGAAGCTGCAAAACCACTTTCCCATCGAGGTCAAGGCTGGGAAGAATTCACCAATCAAGTCATGGCGCACTTAGGAGCGCGAAAAGAACCACTCGTTTTTGTTCTTTGGGGAAGTCATGCGCAAAAAATGAAAACCCATATTGACCTAAACATTCATGAGGTGATCGAATCGCCTCATCCATCGCCCTTGTCATCCTATCGGGGTTTCTTTGGATCACGTGTATTTTCGCGCACGAATGCTCTTCTCGCGCGCTTTGGAAAAGCCCCCATTCGGTGGGAAACCATTTCACTTGTTCGCTGAGTAGTACTCTAAGTACCATTTTACAAAATGCCGAATTCCATCCGTGATCGGCGTCTGTGGTTGATCATGGATCGCCGCGCGAAGCGCACTAGTATCTGACGCGGTTGAAATCATATCGCCCGCTTGCATCGGCAACTGTTTTTTCTTTGCTACTTTACCCAGCTCTGCTTCGAGGCATTCAATCACTTTCTCCAATAGAATGGGTTGCTCATTACCCACATTAAAAATGCGGTAAAGATCTTGAGTACTGCCTTCAGCTGCGGCAAGTTTCACCATGCATTCAACGACGTCATCGATATAAGTAAAATCGCGAAGGTGTTTTCCGTGGTGATATACTTCCACTTCTTCGTCTGCCAATATTGCGCGGGTAAACTTAAACAACATCATGTCGGGTCTACCCCAAGGGCCATAAACAGTAAAAAACCTAAGTCCCGTAGTGGGTATTGAATGCAAATGCGAATAGGCATAAGCCATCAGTTCATTTGATTTTTTAGTGGCAGCATAGAGTGACAACGGATGATCCGTTCGATCAGTTTCCGAAAACGGTGTCTTTTCATTATTGCCATAAACCGAGCTAGAAGAAGCGTAAAAAAGATGTTTTGGCGTGAACAAACGGGCGCATTCGAGCACGTTTAAAAAACCCACTACATTACTTGAAACATATTCATGAGGATGATGAATTGAATTCCGAACGCCCACCTGGCCGGCAAGATTAAAAATAAGATCAGGTTTAAATTTTTCAGTCGTTCGCAATAGTCGTTCGCGATCAACTATGGAAAATTGTTCAGAACTAAATGTGGCGTGTAGAGCAAGGCGCTTCAGGCGAGCCTTTTTTAACTCGGGGTCATAATAGTCATTGAGTTCATCAATAGAGAGAACTTCATGGCCACTTTGAAGGTAGCGATGCGCAAGGTGGTGGCCTATAAATCCTGCAGCTCCAGTGATCATGATCCGTGGCTTCATTTTTGATCTCCCAATTGTGTAAGAATGGCATCAACACACGAGGATGTACATCATTTGCATGACGCATGCGCCGCATTAATAGAATTTTTAAAGCAAAATCAGTTAGACTACGATGAGACGTTGATCCGATGAATATTATTCATGGTTTTCTTGCTTGCGCCATCTTTCCGCTGCTTTATTGGGCTACTCTTTCGAGTAGCGCGCAGACCTATACCGTGAAGCCAGGAGATACCCTCTCCCATCATATTGCTGGAGTGAACATTCCGGGGCCGGTGTGGGGGAAAAAGGGAAGTCTTAAGAAAATTCTGAAATTGAATCCGAACGTTAAAGACCCGAATCGACTCATGCCCGGTCAAACACTTAATTTAAATGGGTTAATATTATTACCGCCTGGCCCCGCACCTCTCATTACACCTACACCCAAACCTATAGAGGTTTTAGAAACCCCTCCTCGAGAGACCCCTTTGCCAGAAGTAAGCACCTTCCTAAAACCAAGGTCTTTTTTTATGATTGCCCCATTTTATGGTCAGGCTAACTTAATCGATACTGATTTGACTACCATCGCAGGTGCAACCATCGCTACCCAATATCAAGCAGGAATGCATCTGGGGTTAATACATACGTGGAACGATCGATGGAGCAGCTCTGCGACTTTTAAGTTTAGAACTGTTTCTTTTCAGCCCGGAGGCTCCGTTGCTTTCCTGCAAAAGACCATGTCCACCTTTGGCTTTGAGTTGGGATCTACGTTTGCACTTTCGTCGAAATTAAAGCTGAGTCTGAACGTTACAGAACAAAAGGAGTTTTTTATTGCAACGGCCACTGAAAGCAGTATTGCCGTTGACGCAATTTACGTTCCCACCTTTGGTAGCCGTTTCGATTACGATTTAGTAAGGGTGAAACAATGGATGTTCGGAATCAGTGGAAACCTAAACCTAGAATTGCCCGTTTCCACACCTGATTTCCAAATCAATCCAGGTAAATCCTTCGGCGGCTCGCTCTACTTAAATTTACTTACTGCTGACCAATATACCCAAGCGGGAATTGAGCTGGTAGGGCTGAGTCGTTCTCAAAACACAAGCTTGGTTCAACAGTCTGAAAAAGATGTAGTCATCCAATTAAAGTACTTTATCCCCATTAAGTAAGACAATTCGCGTTATTTAGTATTATTGAATAATCACAAGCACTTATAATACTGTACTAAATTAGTCTAATGGTGATACACTGTTCTAGATGCGGGGACACACTCAATATAATTGGGAAAATGCCGATACGTACTACACGGACGTGTTTTTTTAGAGCGATAAGGGATTTGAAAAGTTTGAGTACGCAACAGTAGGGGGTTCTTCTGAATAAACATATAGGGTTCTTTTTAAGAGCAAATTCACTCATCATGGTCATGCTGATGAGTGCGTGTACCATGGGTAAAACCGACATCAGCGCAAACTTTCATCCAGGGATTAAAACTTCACTCACCTCTTCCACTCTTGTCGCATCACAATCGCAAATTGGCGTTTCTGGTACTTCAACCTTGCTCCTATCAGTCAAAGACGCAAACTCTAATCCCTTTATTTCATCCTCTACTACCGTTGTATTTAGCGAAGTTGGCGGAACCAGCACTGGTACTTTTAGCGCCGTTGTTGATCATCATGATGGAACCTACACTTCTGTATTTACTGGCGTAACCGCTGGAACACCCACTACCATTCACGTTTCGATTAATGCTCAAGATTTCACCGGAATCTTGCCGACCATTCAAGTATCAAACAATGTCGCCACTCAAGTTGCATTCACTACCGAACCATCCACTTCCGGCACTGCAGCTTCTGCACTTTCTCAACAACCGGTAGTTACTTTACAAGATGCAAACGGAAACACCATAAACAGTACCGAAAACGTGACCCTCACCCTTTATTCGGATGCAGCATGTACCACTCAAGTTTTAACTGCTCCTGGTGGCGCGAACTCTGTTGCGGGAACCGCAACGGTAACAGCGGTCAGCGGAATTGCAACCTTCTCGGCTCTTGCCATTACCAAAGCCGCGACCTCACTTTACTTCAAAGCGGCAACCGGTTCGGCAACGACTGATTGCTCTACTGCCATCAACGTGAGCCCAGGTGCTGTAAACTCCATTGCGTTTACCACGCAACCTTCTGCAACAAACATAGCCGCAACTAATTTTGGAACACAACCGGCAGTCACTCTTTACGATGCAAACATGAACCCTGCAACTAACGTGAGCACTGGAACAGTAGCTCTCACCGTCAGCGCAGGTTCATTAGCGAGCGGTGCTTCCGCTTCTATCGCTAGTGGTGTCGCCACCTTTGCAGGCGTCAGCATGAATTCAGCAGGAACAGGCCTCACTTTGAGTGCAAGTTACAGTTCTCAAACTGCGACATCCACTTCTTTCTCTGTGAGTGCCGGTACCGTCACTCAACTCGTATTCACGACTCCGCCTTCTACTTCGGGTAACACCGATACGGCGCTCGTCACTCAGCCGATCATCTCGGGAGAAGACGCTGAAGGCAATGTGGTCACTTCCTATACAAGTGGAATCACACTTACACCTTATTCAACTACCGATTGCTCAGGCTCAAGTGTCGCTGGCGGTCTCAGTGCCACCACTAACCCAGTACCCGCAAGTAGCGGCGTCAGCAGTTTTGCGGCACTCAAAATTTTAAAAACAAATGTTCAATCGATCCAAGCGAGTGATGGTACCGTTTCGGGCTGTTTTAACACTCTCGCTATCGCGCCAGGAGCAGTAAACTCAATTGCGTTTTCCACCCAACCGTCCTCTTCAGACACGGTAGCAACCAACTTTGCAACTGAACCTGTCGTCACTCTTTACGATTCAAATATGAACGTAGCGACTAATGTAAACTCAGGTAGCGTCGCGCTCACTATTAGTTCAGGAACGTTGGCCGGTGGAACAACCGCCGCCATCGTAAACGGTGTTGCTACTTTTGCTGGCGTTAAAACGAACTCTTCAGGAACAGGGCTTACGGTAGCGGCAAGTTACACTTCACTCAATACCACTTCTTCCACGTTTACTGTAAATGCAGGAGCAGTTACGCAACTCGTGTTCAACACGACTCCTTCCACTACTGGTAACACCGATACTGCACTGACAGCACAGCCGGTCCTTGCGGCAAAAGATGCGCAGGGAAATGTGGTTCCCACTTATTCAAGCGCCATTACTCTCAGCGCATTCTCTGGTACCGATTGTACGGGTGCAGTCGCAGGTGGACTCTCCGCCAATGCGAATCCTGTTACTGCGGCAAGCGGTTTATCTACTTTTGCAGGGCTTAAAATTCTAAAAACAAATGTGCAGTCCATCAAAGCAAGCGATGGCACCTTGTCTTCATGCTTTAATACACTCGCGATTAGCCCAGGTGCCGTGAACTCACTTGCGTTTACGACCCAGCCCTCGACACCAAACACGGCCGCTACTAATTTTACCACGCAACCTGTGGTCACTCTTTACGATGCCAACATGAATATTGCGACTAACGTGAGTTCTGGTAACGTTGCACTTACAATTAACGCAGGAACGTTAGCCGGTGGAACCTCTGCCTCGATCACAAGTGGTACTGCTACCTTCGCAGGGGTAAAAACAAATTCTTCGGGAACGGGCCTTACTCTTCAAGCAAGTTACAGCGGTAAAAATGCCACTTCAAGCGCTTTTGATGTCAGTGCTGGAAGTGCCACTCAACTCGTGATCAGCACGTCTCCATCCACTACTGGAAACACCGATACTGCTCTCACCACTCAACCTGTGGTCACTGCAAAAGACGCAAACAACAATATTGCTCCAAGCTACGCAGGAACGATCACCTTTACTGGATATTCTGATTCTTCATGTAACACATCTGTACCTACTTCAATGGGTTCAGGAACTCCTACTAACTCAGCGGGTGTCGTTACTTTCGCGGGTGTTAAAATCTTAAAAACAAATGTTGTTGCTGTGAAAGCGACAGACGGCACTCTCACTTCTAGTTGTTTGAATGGTTTCACCATTAGTCCGGGCGCCGTAAACTTACTTACCTTCTCTACCCAACCTTCCGGCACTGCCGCATCGGGCGCGACATTTGCTCAACAACCATCCGTCAGCGCATGGGATGCAAACAATAATGCACTCGGGGCCAGTACTGCAATTACTTTAACCGTTACCTCTGGCGCGCCCACTTTAAGTTGTTCCAGTAATCCGGTAAATACGAACTCTTCTGGTGTTTCAACTTTCAGTTCTTGTAATCTTACCGGAGTAGATGGAACTTACACTCTTACTGCTACCGCAGGCGGAATCACGGTTGCATCAAGTAACATCGTTTTAGGAGCAGGTACTGCTTCTCAATTAGTATTTACCACCACTCCTTCTACTTCAGGCGACACCGACACCGCACTCACTACCCAACCTGTAGTGAGCGCGAAAGATGCTCAAGGGAATGTGGCCACTTCTTACGCTAGCAGCGTTACGCTCACGCCTTACGCTTCTGCTGATTGCTCGGGCTCGGCGGTAGCAAGCGGGCTTAGCGCCACTACTAATCCGGTCACGGCAGCAAGTGGTGTGAGCACCTTTGCAGCACTCAAAATTTTAAAAACCAATGTGCAATCGATTAAAGCAAGTGATGGATCTTTATCGTCATGTTTTAATACGTTCGCCATTAGCCCAGGAGCGGTCAATTCAATTGCGTTTACTACTCAACCGTCTAGCTCCGATGCCGCAGCTGCAAATTTCGGGACTGAGCCTGTAGTCACCCTTTACGATGCAAACCTAAACATTGCTACTAACATCAGTTCAGGGAATGTCGCGCTCACCATCAGCAGCGGCTCGCTTGCAGGTGGAACTTCGGCTAACATCGCAAGCGGTGTTGCTGCATTTGCAGGGGTCAAAACAAATTCATCCGGTTCAGGACTCACACTCGGCGCTTCTTATAGCGGTAAAACAGCTACTTCTACTACTTTTAGTGTGAATGCCGGAACCACGACTCAACTTGCCTTCACTACTTCACCGAGCACCTCAGGTAACACTGATACTGCTTTAAGCACTCAACCCGTCATCACGGCAAAAGATGCGCAAGGAAATGTGGATGCCACGTATTCAGCGGCCGTCACCTTAAGTGCTTTCGCTTCGACTGATTGTTCAGGTACTGCAGTTGCAGGCGGGCTCAGCGCTACTACCAATCCTGTTACCGCATCAAGTGGTGTTTCCACTTTTGCGGGCGTGCAGATTTTAAAAACAAACGTGCAATCGATAAAAGCAAGTGATGGCACTGTTTCAGGGTGTTTTAATACTCTCGCCATTGCACCGGGCGCAGTAAACACCATTGCTTTTACGACTCAACCTTCGACCACTAACACTGCAGCCACAAGTTTTAGCACCGAGCCTGTCGTCACTCTTTATGACGCTCATTCAAATATAGTAACTACCGTCAATACCGGGTCAGTTGCCATGACGATAAGTTCTGGTTCACTCACGGGTGGAACGAGCGCGGCAATTAGCGGTGGTGTGGCTACTTTCTCGGGCGTTCAGACGAATAGCTCAGGCAGCGGCTTCACGCTCGCTGCGAGTTACAGCGGTAAAAACGCTACTTCTAATACTTTTGCCGTCAATGCAGGAACTGCTTCTCAATTAGTTTTTACCACGGCTCCTTCTTCTACGGGTAATACCGATACTAACCTTGCCACTCAAGCCGTCGTGACCGCAAAAGATGCTGAAGGCAATGTGAATAGCACTTACGTGGGCAACGTGACACTGAACGCGTATTCATCTACCGATTGTTCAGGCTCGACCGTGACTAGTGGAATTACGGCCAGCAATAATCCACTCACGGCCGCAAGTGGTGTAGCCACCTACGCCGGGCTCAAAATTTTAAAAACCAATGTGCAATCGATTAAAGCCACAGACGGAACGATCAGTTCATCGTGCTTAAATGGGTTTAATATTAGCCCAGGCGCACTGAATTCACTCAGCTTTAACACTCAACCTTCAACGACTGCCACCAATGCAACTGCATTCACCCAACAAGCTTCCGTCAGTGCCTTTGATGCAAACAATAATGCACTGGGCGCCGGCACCGCGGTGACCTTAGCACTCACTAGCGGCACACCTACTCTTGCGTGCACCACGAATCCGGTTTCTACCAATGCTTCCGGCATCGCAACTTTTGCAGGTTGTAAACTGACGGGTGCGACTGGCACTTATACTTTAACCGCCTCATCTGGCGGCAAAACAGCAATTTCAGGCAATATCGCACTCGGCGCTGGAGCTGCATCACAACTCATTATTACCAGTGCTCCATCAAGCAGTGGAAACACTGACTCTGCACTAAGCACTCAACCCGTAGTCACAGCACAAGACGCGAATGCAAATACGGCAAGCGCATATGCTGGCACTATTACTTTTACCGGCTATTCTGATTCTTCGTGTAATACCACAGTCGCCACTTCTGTAAATTCAGGCACTCCAACGAACACTTCGGGCGTGGTGAGTTTTACTGGGGTAAAGATTACGAAAACCAATGTGGTTGCAGTGAAGGCAACAGATGGAACTCTCACTTCTAGTTGTTTGAATGGTTTCACCATCAGTCCGGGCGCGATTAATACTTTAACTTTTTCAACTCAACCTTCGAGCTCATCAAATTCTGCAAGCGCCTTTGCACAACAACCAGTAGTGAGCGCGTTTGATGCAAACAACAACGCTCTGAACTCAGGAACGGCTGTTACGCTTTCTCTTACGAGTGGCACGCCTACTCTTGCATGCACCACTAACCCTGTGAATACCGATTCATCAAATCTTGCAACATTTGCAGGCTGTAAACTCACTGGCTCGACAGGCACTTATACGTTAACTGCTACTTCTGGCGGGAAAACAGTAAATTCAGGTAATATTACTTTAGGTGCAGGTGCCGCTTCTCAATTAGTCATCAGCACTCCACCATCGAGCACTGGCAATACCGACTCGGCTCTCAGCACTCAACCTGTGGTTACCGCAAAAGATGCAAACAGTAATACTGCAACTTCTTATGCCGGTACCATTACCTTTAACGGGTACTCAGATTCTTCTTGTAGCACTTTAGTTTCAAGTTCTGTTAACTCAGGCACTCCTAGCAATTCGTCAGGTGTGGTGAGCTTTACAGGAGTCACCGTTTTAAAAACCAATATCGTTGCCGTAAAAGCAACGGATGGCACTCTCACTTCATCATGCTTAAATGGTTTCACCATTAGCCCGGGCGCAATCAATACTTTAACGTTCTCGACTCAACCATCAAGTACTGCAACCGATGCAACGGCTTTTGCCCAACAACCTTCAGTGAGCGCGTTTGATAGTAATAATAATGCTCTCGGCGCGAGCACGTCCATTACACTTTCACTCACTAGTGGTTCACCTACTCTTGCGTGCACCACGAATCCTGTTTCTACAAATTCATCTGGAATCTCAACTTTTGCAGGTTGCAAACTAACCGGCGTAGCAGGTACCTATACCTTAACCGCTACTTCTGGCGGAAAAACAGCGACCTCGGGAAATATTGTCATCAGCGCCGGAGCCGCTTCACAATTGGTCATCACTACTCCACCTTCTACTTCAGGCAATACCGACACGGCACTCGCTACCCAACCCATCGTGACGGCAGAAGATGCTAACAACAATACCGCAAGTACCTATGCAGGAACGATTACGTTTATTGGCTACTCCGATTCATCGTGTTCCACTTCCGTCGCAACCTCTTTAAATTCGGGCACTCCTACCAACACTGCAGGAGTTGTTACTTTTAGTGGTATGAAGATTACCAAAACCAATGTGGTTGCCATTAAAGCTACCGATGGCACACTCACCTCTTCGTGTTTGAATGGTGGATACACCATTAACCCAGGTGCAATTAATTCTTTAACCTTTTCTACTCAACCTTCAACTTCAGCAAACTCGGCGAGCGCCTTTGCTCAGCAACCGGTTGTCAGTGCATTTGATTCAAATAACAATGCACTAGGCGCGGGTTCTGCTATTACTCTTTCTCTCACCAGCGGCACACCTACTCTTGCGTGTACCACAAACCCCGTGAGTACAAATGCTTCAAACCTTGCTACTTTTGCTGGCTGTAAACTCACTGGTTCTTCTGGAACCTATACCTTAACTGCAACATCTGGTGGTAAAACAGCAACCTCAGGGAATATCGTCATCAGTGGTGGAACTGCTACTCAGTTGGTCATTACCACTTCGCCTTCGAGCACCGGCAATACTGATTCTTCACTCAGCACCCAACCGATTGTGACTGCGAAAGATTCGGGCAACAATACCGCGAGTACTTACGCTGGTACAATTACCTTTAATGGTTATTCTGATTCTTCTTGTTCTACTTTAGTGACGAGCTCCATCAATTCTGGAACCCCAACGAACACTTCAGGTGTGGTGACTTTTGGTGGAGTGAAGATTTTGAAAACTAGCATCGTTGCAATGAAAGCGACCGATGGAACGTTAACCTCTTCATGTTTAAATGGTTTCACCATTAGTCCGGGCGCGATCAACTCCCTTACTTTCTCAACACAACCATCCAGTGCTCCGGCCTCTGGCGCGGCATTCGCACAACAACCATCAGTCACTGCATGGGACACAAACGGAAATGCACTTGGAAGTGGAACAGCCGTTACGCTTTCACTTACGAGCGGTACGCCCACTCTTGCGTGCAGCACCAATCCTGTAAGCACCAACACCTCAGGAATCGCAACCTTTGCAGGCTGTCAACTCACGGGCGTAACAGGTACTTATACTTTAACTGCTAGCTCTGGCGGCAAATCTATTGCTTCAGGAAATGTGGTCTTGGGAGCAGGCACAGCTTCCCAATTCCTCTTCACGCAAATTTCGTATGGTAACGACACCGATCACAACATGTCTCCGCAACCACAAATTACGGCGAAAGATGCCCAAGGAAATATAGCAAGTGGCTACACTAGCAATGTCACTCTCACGCCTTATTCATCTACTGACTGTTCTGGCTCAAGCGTGGTAGGTGGCATGAACGTAACGACAAATCCGGTTGGAGCAACAAGCGGTGTCTCTACCTTTGCTGGCGTGAAGTTTACGACTACTGCAGTAAACTCGCTGAAAGCAAGTGATGGAACGATCAGTGTTTGTCATGCAGTTGCAGTGGCTCCGGGTGCTGTAAGTTCAATGACTCTTACTCAAGCCGTTTCTAGTCCAAACACTTCTAACACTGCCTTTGGAACACAGCCAAAATTTACTTATCTTGATTCAAACGGCAACGTGGTACTGACGAGCACTGCTACCGCTACGATTTCACTTTCAACGGGAACGGGTTCGCTCGCGGGTACACTCGGTGTTGCCGCGGTAAACGGAGTGGTCTCGTATGCAGGTCTAGCCATTAATTTAGCGGGCAGCAAACAACTCACTGCCACTCAAGGTTCAGTTACACAGGTTACGAATACTTTTACTGTGAATCACGGTTCTGCGAGCACCTTAGTGCTTACGCAAAACCCATCTACTTCTGGTAACGCCGACACCAACCTCGGCACTCAACCTATTTTTGCAGCACAAGACAGCGCAGGCAATGCGGTCAGTAACTACGCCGGCACGGTTACCATCACTGGTTATTCAGATTCTTGCTCTACCGCCGTAAGTTCTTCAGTAACCGGAAACTCAGTTTCCGCATCTGCAGGTACTGCAACCTTTACTGCACTTCGTGTGATTAAAACTTCAGTCATTGCGCTCAAAGCGAGCGACGGAACTGCGAACAGTAGTTGCATCACCGGGCTTAGCATTGGTGCAGGCGCTGTGAACTCACTTACCTACACCGAACAACCTGACGCTAGTGCAATTATCTCGGTACCTTTCGGAAGTGCGCCTATTCTTGCAGCTTACGATGCCAATGGAAATCTAGCGACAAACAGTAGCTCTACCGTTACACTATCTACCTATAATACGGCCGGATGTGCGGGCTCTGTAGTCGGTGGCGGACTCTCTGGTACCACCGCTGTGGCCCTTTCAGGTGGCTCAGCCGATTTCGTAAACTTAAGTCTAGCTCCAGCAAGCACCAGTGTTAAATCCATTCTAGCCACTCTCGGATCGGTCACCGCTTGCTCGAATGCAATATCGGTGAGCGCGGGAGTATTGCCTCCAGTGATCACTCGCGTATCCAATCCTATCTTCCCTATTGGCGGCGCCAATCCTCCTATTGTTCAGGGCAGCACCGTGAATGTTGCGAGCGTCACCGACCCTAATGGATATGGACTCACTACGAGCTGTACTGTGCAGGCAATAGGATTATATGATGATGGAAATCATGGCTACGGAACCAATGGCCGCGACCGCTCTGATCCTAACTTAATTGCTTACGATGGAAGCGATGATCCTGACTGTTCTAATCTCGATACTTATGTCACCACCAACGGTGTGCAAACGATTGCTAAAGCAAGTTTTGCAGGTAACACGATTAGCTGGACTCCAACCTATACTCAGCGTGGAACTTATCGATTCACTATTTATGCAAACAACGGCTATCACGATGCGACTGAAACTATTTATGTGACCGTTCGCGAACCAACCGTGGATACACACTTACTTGCATCCTTTGATGCATTATTCTCTGCTTCAGCTGGAAGCGGAGCGACAGGCCCGGCTAGCGTTTTAAATAATGGCGCCAGTAGTTGGCTCACTGAACTCAGTTCAGGCGGTATGTCGCTTAGCTCTACCGGTTGGAGTGGAACCGGCCGCGCAGGCACTTATCGCGGACCCGCCAATGCTGACCCTTACAATCTTTATGTTCCCAGCAATGCAACCATGGACAGCGGAATCGCGGTGGGCGGCAATAGCAAATTTACTATTGAATCTTGGATCAAACCTCTCAATAACCCAGGCTCTCCGATTGCGAGCATCAATCCGTCGACACTGTACAAACTCGATCAAAATTTTAATTTAAGTGCTGAGGCAAATTCCACGAATGGTTTGTTTTTAAGACAAGCTCTCTTTGCTCCGGGCCGTATCGAATACGGAATTGGTACAAAATACTTGGCCTATTCAGACCTCATCATGTCTGACCGACCAATGGGTTACTGGCGCCTGAATGATACTAGTAGCACTGCATTTGATTCATCCGCGTACACTACTAATGGCACTTATGCTGACACTTACACTCAAAGTCAAGATGCAGCGATCAGCAACGATTCAAGTGCACAAGCAACAAGCTTCAATGTGGGTCGAGTAAACATCTCTCCTAATTTTGGTGTCTTTCATCAGAGCTTTACCTTTGAAGCATGGATAAAACCACATACTGCAAGTGGTGGAATATTTGGGGTCGACGGCGGTAATGGCTTTAGCGTAAGCCTCACTTCAACTAGTAATATTCATGTTCATACGGGTGATGGCTTCAATACGGTGAAAAAGCGTTCAGGTGAAGGCTTTGACGATGACTTCGGTACCGGTAGCCCACTTAACTTAGACCAATGGTATCACATCGCAGTGGCAATGAACTATAATAACAATAGTTATAGTTATACCTTATTTTTGAACGGCACGTATCTCGGAAGCGGCGGCCACTCTCTTGATCGCAGACTCGCTTTCTTCAGAACAGGTGACACGCTCATGATTGGTAGAACCAATATCACAGGCACCATTTCCGACTTTAATGGCGCTATCGAAGAAGTCGCAATTTATCCTTATGAGTTGTATACGAATCAAATCCAAAATCACTATGATTTAGGTAGTGGTGGCCATCAATACGCCTATCCGGGTAACAACATCCTTGCAGCACGTCCTGCGGGTTATTGGAGACTGGGCGAAAAAAGTGGCGGTATCGCCTTTGATTCAGCAAATACTAATTCCGACAATAGAGCTGCGAGTAATGGAATTGTTGAAAGTGGAATAGTAACATGGGGAGCGACAGGCCCCCTCGCCAACGACGCAAGCACAGCTGCAACCTTTGATGGGAATGCCAACATTTTTATCAGAGCTACCGATCAGGGAAGACTAGATCACCTACTTGAAACTGGTAGAAACGACCGTGATAATAACAATAAATATGGCTTCAGCATGGAAGCATGGGCAAAACCAACTGACGACAGCGTAGGAACGGTGAGTATTATATCTACGTCAGACGCCAATCTTCAGTATATCGGCGGTTCTGGCTTTACGGCAAACTTTAGTGGTTTCATTGTCAACAGTGGCTCAGTTAGTCTCAATACCTGGCACCACGTGGTCATGAATGTGGACTTGATGAATAACCTTGTCCATTTATTCGTAGATGGTTCCGAAGTGGGATCACCTGCACCGTTCAATAATAATGCAGGCAATGGCAGACGCGGGATGAGAACTAGTGAAATGGGCTTCAGAGACTATAATGTTGGGAGTGGTTTTAAGGGCTCTATCAGTGAAGTTGCAGTTTTCGCGCAACCGCTTTCTTTTGCTCAAATCACCGATCATTTCAGAAACAGCTCTTGGTGGTATTGCCAAGATCAAATGGCAGTTGAAAACAGTAAAAATAAAAATCACAAGATGAATAATGTTCAATATGAATGGGGCCAATACGACGCAAGTTACGATGGTACCCATGTGATGCTCTATCATAACGGTGCAAAAGTGTGCGATGTACAACCAACAGGAGTGACCTTTACACCTTCGAGCAACACTATATTATTAAACGGTGGAAATAAATTTATTAGTACATTGAAAGCCTATGCAAGTAATGATGGCAGCACACCGCTCACCGCTGCACAAATGAAAACTAACTTTGATGCACAAGCTAACCGCTTTAGACGTGTTTCTCTGCCGAACATCGTTACTACAGGGCTGGTACTCAATTTAGACATGTCGAATAAAACTCAAGGTGTTAACTCACGGAATGGACGAAACCGCGACTTCAATGAAAGCGTTTTCGATCTCTCTACCGTTTCTTCGGGTGGAACCGTAGCCGGTGCCTACAAATGGATGGGCCATGGAACGAGAAGCAGACCCTATAACCTGTACTTAGAAGGTGGCAGTGGAACCATTAACTTAGGGCAACGCCTCAATTATCAAGCCAGCGACGCCTTTTCGATTGGCTCTTGGATTCAAGTGAATAACGATGGTGCAATCGTCGCCAAAGCAAACGATCAAGGCAATCATGAAGGCTACATTCTTGAGTCTGTTGGTGGTACCATTCAATTTGGAATCAGAGACTCTTCAGGAAACTCAATTGTGCTCAAAACTAACTCAAGTTACGAAGGCTGGCATTATATCATGGTCACCTACGATGGAAGTAACTCAGATACTTCAGGTATGAAGATCTATGTAGATGGAGCTCAAGCTGCTGCAAGTACCATTGGTTCAGCGAACAGTATTTCTAATATGCAAACGAACTTCCCACTTACTATTGGATCAGTGAATAACAACGCTAGCTTTGGTACCTTCAACTTAAGCAACGTATTCATGTACAGCCGAGCAATCACTTCAACAGAAGCTCGACAAAACTGTTTCGCACTTGAATCCAGATTCACAAAACATGCGGGTAGCATCTGTGGAAGTCCTTAAAAAACACATCCTCATGCTGGAGCCTGAGGATGACCACAGCATTTTAGATTGTATCCGCACTTATCAGCAAGTGGCATCTTGTACAGTAATGAGCGAAAACGCAGATCGCATCCAGCAATTGCGCGGCAGATTTGGTTTCTATCATGATATTGAAATTAAATTGCTCAGCGCTTCCACACTCGAATCGTATTTAGGCAAACACATTGAAAGTAAACCGTCTCCACTCATTTGTTTAGCGACAGAGAAAGCCAAAGCATTCAAAGCAGCCGTACTCAAAAAACTGCCCGACACTAAAATGGTTGGCGACCGAGCACAACTTGCTTCCAACTTTACCGCTCTCGATTCCGAACCCATTCAAATCGTCACGGCGGCCAATGATTCTTTTCGCTGGTGGTATGATCAACTTGCCTACTCAGCAAGTCTCCTCCACTACCCTATTGAAATTTATGATCTCGGTAATTTAGGTTTTGGGCTACCTTACCAATCGGAAGTTCCACTCCACCCCGATGGCTATTACAAGGTCATCGACCAAAAGTGGAAATCAAAGGCCCTTCACAAACCCGACATTCTCGCTGATTACTTAAAGCATCATTCAGGGTTTACCGTGTATCTCGACGCGGATATTTATGTTTACCAAGATATCCACGAAATCGTGAACGCCGCAAACGGCCACTACGATGTAGGAGTGACGGTTCGCTCCGAACTAGAGATGAGAAAAAACGCGAGCAAAAACAACCATAAATATACAGGTTATTTAAATGCAGGGGTTGCATTCTTTAAACCCACTGAGCAAGCAAAGGCTTTTGTGGCTACCTGGCAAGAAAAAACAAAAGAGCTCGGAAACGACCAAATGGCTTTGAATGAGCTCGTCAATCCAACTCAACTCGAATTAAAACCTGGTGACACACTTCTGCAAAACGGTTGCAGAATCCATCTGTTCCAGGGTGAAGTTTATAATTTTGATTACCATTTAGACAGCGAACTCAAGGGGCATGAGAAAATCATGCACTTTAAAAACTCAAAAGACCGAGTACTCCATTTTGAAGAGTTTCTTTCAGAAAAGAACACCAATTCTATTTTGGACGAACTCATTGCAAACTTGCCTAGCGATTGGGCTCATCGTGACTCGCTGATTAGGCAGTTCCATACCCTTCGCTCAGAAGGAAGACGAGTACGGGCCATGTTGAATAAAGACCGGACCCGATGGTTAAAACAAAGAACGAAGCTTTTTTCATTGATAGATTCTTTGAAATCAACGTTAATTGAAGGAGGAGAATAATATGATGAACCTAAACAAGCTATTCCTGCTGGCAGTGATCTCAAGCATCCACTTTACGCCGAATGCGGCTCTTGCTGCGGGAAACACCGGTGCCGCAGCCGCGGGTAACCCCTCCCAAAATCAGGCAGCCCAAGATGCAACCTCGGCTACGGTTCAGGGACTGAAACAAAATCACAAAAATAGAGTAACTCAATTGCGGAGAAGTACCGCAGATCAAATTTCTACGGAACAAGCCGCATGGAAGGCTCAAAAAATTGCTGAACTCAGTGCTACTAAAAATCGAGCTGCGGTGAGAGCGAATCATCAGGCGCAAGATAAAGTACTGAAAAAAAGATGGAACTCAATGAAGGACCAAATGCACGCTTCACTTCGATCTGAAAAATTAAATCATAAAAGTCAGATCAAAACATTGCGTGCATCCACCCGGGCCCGTCGTGGAAAACGAAGCGCAGCGGGAACTGGCCCAGGAAGAACTTTACATCAAACTGTCTCTCCAACCGCAGCAGCAGCGACCCCGGTACCGGCGACTACACCAGTGAACACTCGCTTGCACAGAAATTAAGCTGAGTTTAAAGCACTCGGTATCCAACACCCCGAACCGTTTCGATGGAATTACCGTATTCACCCAGTTTTTTGCGTAAGCCAAAAATATGGGTGTCCACCGCACGGTCAATGACAGCAATCCCTTCGCCTTGCACCAGTGTAATCAAATGATCACGCGTGAGCACCACTCCCCGATTCATTGCCAATGCATGGAGAAGTTTAAATTCGCTCGGCGTGAGATGAATGCGCTCACTTTTGCAAAACACATCAAACGACTTAGTATCGATTTCCACTTCACCCAAATTCATTCTACGGTCGGAACTCACCGTGGGTTCAGGCGCTTCACACACTCGACGAACGAGTGTTTTCACACGCGAAAGCAATTCACTCCGGTCGAAAGGTTTCACCAGAAAATCATTGACGCCCGCATCGAGTGCCCGAACTAACTCAGAATCGTTTAAAGAGTTAGAGAGAATCAGGACAGAAAGCTTACCGGATGGTTTTAGTTTACGTATCTCTTTTATTAAATCAATGCCTGCAATATCAGGCATGTTCCAGTTCATGATGAGCAAGTCGAAGTGAGTTTCCCCAATGAAAGTGAGCGCTTCTTTCACACTTTGGACACCACGTACCACTTCACACGCCTGAGAGAGCTGAAGGGAAAGCAAATCAAGCATTTCCTGATCGTTGTCTAAAATAATAACTCTTGAACGTTGATCTATTGACCTATGCATTCCATCCCCCGAGTCATTCAATCAGATTATTTGAAATAATGAAAGCTGATTTGTTGCAATAATGACTAAGTGTCACAATCTCGCCATTGCCGCACCACGTCAAAGCACTACAGAAAGCTCCCCTCATTGCAGTTGAAAACTTAATTCCGTTAATAAGTGACGGTAAAAAATGGCATTTTTTTTTCAATTTTAGATTACACTCTTGAATAGAGAACAAAGGATACATCATGAACACAGAACTTTACGCCGACTTAAAGGCTCGCGAAATTGTATATCAAGTCACTGATCCTGAGATTGAAAAACATCTCTCAGGGCAACCGATCACTGTTTATTGCGGCTTTGATCCCACCGCCGACTCACTTCATGTAGGAAGCTTATTTCCCCTCCTGACTCTTCGTCGCTTTCAACAAGCCGGTCACCGCCCGATCGTGGTGTTAGGTGGTGCGACTGGGATGATTGGTGATCCGAGCTTCAAAGCACAAGAACGCTCCCTGCAAACGCCAGAACAAGTGGCAATTAATTTACTCGGCATTAAAAAAGTGGCTGAGAAATTTTTGGATTTCACTCCAGGCAATCCGAACTGCGCCATCATCATCGACAATAATGAATTCTATAAAGACATGAACGTCCTCACTTTTCTTCGCGAAGTGGGAAAACATTTTACGGTCAATCATATGGTGGCCAAAGATTCCGTTCGCTCACGCATGGATGATCGCGAACAAGGAATTTCTTACACCGAGTTTTCCTACATGCTTTTACAAGCATATGATTTTTATTGCCTCTATAAAAAATATAATTGCTCACTCCAAATTGGCGCTTCCGATCAATGGGGCAATATTACTGCGGGTACTGAACTCATTCGCAGAAAGCTTGCACATGCTGACGAAGCAGACGCGGGCCCTTCACACGCCTTCGGCCTTACTCACCCGCTCATCATGCGCTCTGACGGGCAAAAATTTGGGAAATCTGAAAAAGGCACCGTTTGGTTATCTGCAGAGAAAACTTCACCATATCAACTCTATCAATTTTTTATTCAATCGCCGGACGACGTGGTCATTACCTGGATCAATTATTTAACCTTTCTTCCACGCGCGGAGATTGCTGCGCTCGCTGAGAAAATTAAAACCGAGCCAGAAAAAAAAGCGGCTCAACTTGCACTCGCGTGCGAAGTCACTCGCATGGTTCATGGCGACGATGCACTCACTCGTGCCGAAAAAGCAACTCAGGCTCTTTTTGGAACCGAAATTAAAAACCTCGACCTTCAAACTTTAGGTGAGATTTTTTCGGACACGCCGTCTACTCAAAAAACATTAAATACACTTCAAGGAGAAGGTATTTCAATTTTGGACCTTCTTGTTGAAACTGCGCTCTTTCAATCGAGAGGCGCTGCCAGAAAAGAGGTTCCCGCCGGCGGCGTTTACCTTAATAACGAACGCATCACTGATATCGCCTTTAATGTAAAACCTGAACACCTGATTGCAGGAGCGGCCCTCGTTCTCCGCAAAGGGAAAAAAAATTATCACGTGGTTCGGTTTAGCTAATCAGTTTGGTATTGCCAGCATCTGAAGCCGTATTTTTTGAAGGCTGATAATCTCTCACCCGTGTGTTCACACGTTTCCAACCGGTACCTTCTGGTGCCGGACGATCCAGTAATGCATTCATGACTACGTCGGCGAGCACTTTCGGGCTTTCCAATTGTGGTAAATGTGCAGTTTCCTTCATCACATAAGCATTCGTGTAGGCGCCATAATTTTCTACCCAATGACGAATCCAGTTGGCGGGCACAAACGAATCACGCTCACCCCAAATCACACTTAACTTCTTGCACGCAAAGGGATGGCTCGGATCTACGAATTGATCTTGGCTTACGGATTCAATAAACTCACGCACTTCGGGCTGAGCATAAAAACGACTAAACTCTTCTTTCATCAAATAATGATATTGCTTCGGCTCATGAACAATTTTTTCAATGAGCTCATCGAGTTCCACATTTTGATTATTCAAAATAAAATCCGCGAACGCTTGTCGCTCTGATTCGGGAGTGAGCCCAGAAGGAGCAATCACTACTAGTTGATCGATTGGACGAGTCAGTTGCTGCGCGACCTTTGCGGCAAGCCAGCCGCCTAACGAATGACCAATCAGCGCAGTGGGAGGATTGGACTCGCACACCATTTTTACCACGCTCAGAAGCACCGTCATCGATGGAGTCATTTTGTGATGCGATAAAAAACCCGAATACCCTGGGAAATCGAGAATGAGCAGTTCATCAAAATTTTTAATCAGATCGCGTCTCGCAAAACCAAAGGTTGGAATCCATGAGCTCGGTGTGTCGCCAAAACCGGGAATCAGTACGAGCCTACGAACAGTGTGGCCTGCAGGTACTTCATGATATTTTTTGCGAATGAGCTGAAATTGCGCGTCGCCTAGTTTTAATGGCTCGAATTTAAAATCGAGTTTGATTAAGGACTGCTTCAATGCGTGATGCAGCAGTTGATTGCGTGTGGGTATTTTTGACTGAATGAGTTCCAGAATTTTCTCTTTGTTCAAAGTCTGTTTCAGGCGATATTTCAGCGTCTCTTTCAAGCCCTCTACGAGCCATTTCGAAAATTCTTGGGGATCAAAGGGTGGAACATTCTGCTTAGACATTTGAATACCATGTTAATACAGCTCGTACTTCATCGCAAATCTAATTGCAGTTAAAGGATTACTCACTGCCCACTTTCACCGCTGATGAAGCCAGCCACGCATGAGCTTACTATTCAATTTTAAAAGTATTTTGTTGAGGTGCGCCTTCCTGGCTTCTCTGTCGATCCCTTCCTGGTTCAAATCCTCAACAAAACACTTTTAAAATTGGATAGTAAGCTCGAACAACACTTATTTTATCAGCAACGAGAAGCGACAGCTAGAAAGAATTGAAGCAATATCGCTGCAAATTAAATTGAATCAATTCATATTTAAACACTGTGTATTAAGTCCTTCACTCCAAATCAGTCACATGCTAGTCTTGCGAAACCTAACAGGAGACCTCAAGTATGAGAACTACACTTTATATTGCCCTTTGCATTATGTTCGTCACCTCAAGTCCTCTAGTTTTAGCGCAAACTCTCCACTCCAATCAAGCGACGTCCATCCGCTACTCTTCAGACACTCCACTTCCACCTTTTGCAGTCGGCGATCAAAGGGACTGGTCAGCTCAAGATTTGGAAATGCTCGATACCGCCAGAAACGAAACAAACTTAAGTGAACGCGAAAAGAATATGATTCGAGAAGTAAACTATGTTCGCGCTTATCCCACAAAGTACGCAGCCCTTCTCAGCGAGTATATTCAGACCCGTGAAAATATCGCCCAATTCTTCCCCACCCTTGCAGATGAAATGAAAGACACCATTACAGAAACCCGGCTCTTGATGGAAGAGTTAAAAAAAATCCCAGCAATGGGAACATTAAAATCACTCGCCTGCATTCACGAAGCTGCAAAAAACCAGGGGAAATATCTAAAAGACACCCACTCCTTTGGCCATATGGGCTTAAACAATAGCACACCCAATTCTCGAATCACTCAATCTTGCCTTGCCTCTTCTATTCAATTCCAAGGAACAGGCGAAAATTTGGTATTTGGATCCTACACCAGTATCCGTGAAGCACTGATGTCACTCTTAGTAGACTACGGCGTAGAAGGGCGCGGTCATCGGTACAATATTTTAGATAGAAGGTGGACTTACATTGGAGTCGGGCAATTTGGCGAATTCATTGAAGGGCAACAGGATTCGGGTTGGGTTCAAGATTTTGGAGTCAACTAATATGAAGCATTTTATTAGAACTTTACTCTGTCTCACTCTCTTCTTCACTGGCGCAGTTCAGGCACAAACACAGAACGCGAACCAAGATGGCCCCACTCTCACTGACCTTTCGCAGTTGCCGGGGTATTTGAAATTAAAACAAACTGTTTTGAATTGGAACGCTGAAGATAACGAAATTGCAATGGGCCAAATCAAACGTTGGCTGCGTGACCATGAAAAAACCTATCCCATTGACTGCAGTTTCAGAGTTCGCGGACCACTGCAAAGAGCCTACGAGACTGGCGAAAATCGTGCAAACACGGAATCAGCGTTCAGGCACCTCAATCAAGGTTACGTAGGGTTTAGCCAATATCAGGAGTGGTTAGAATATCCAATCGATGCACCAGGCTTCACGGCTCCAAGAGACCCTGAATGGACACGATTTACAAAAGAAATCCTTCCGAGTTTGGCTGCTTCCTTTGACCGCGCTTACCAAGGCTCGGTTCCGGCCGGACTGAGCCGACTCGAACTCAATGGCTTTCAAAAAGTCTGTAACAACATCAAAGATTATTTACAGCGCCGTTTCAAAGCCAATCCTGATTCTATCCGCTGTAATCCCCATGAAGAGTATGTACAAACTGTTTCCATCATTCAAAGGGAAATCAGTGAAGACCGAACCTATCAAGGCACATTTACTTCGAGTGAAGCATACGCGGTTTCTTTTTATAAACTCTCCCATCCTCATGCCGACGGTCTTCAATACTCACAAGTATCGATTGAATCCTGCACTTTTGAAAAACCAAAACCGATCACTGAAAAGAAGCTGATCGAGCCCTCCGCTAAAAAATATATCCCCACTCCAGACACGAGTAAACCAGGCCGAAAATCTGAAAAACAAGAAGAGCGCGACGCCCGCAGAAAAGAAAAGCAAGATTTTAAGGCTTGGGAACAAAAGCAAAAGGAAGAAGAACAGTCAAATGAGAAAGCTGCGAAAGAAAAGGAAAAGCAGTTTGAAATCATCGGCGAAGACCGTCGTCTCAAAGAATATTATCCGGTCAAAGATCAAACAGACCCGATCGTTCATGCACACACGGACCTTGGCGAAACTTTAATCAAAAGCTATAAAAAGTTACACAAAACCGACTGGCACAGTCAACCAGAGTTTGATTTTGATGAAATAAAACTCAATCATCTTCGTGATCAGGTATCAGAAAAAGAGGAAGCTTGGATTAAAGAATATAACAAAAAAAGTGCCGGAAAACCGCTTGATTTCAAAAAGGTGAGTTTAGATTCGGAAGAACCATTTTCAATCCTACGCATTCCTACTGAAATTGAAGTGACCAGTTTTGAAATCTAATCATTACTGAAGGCACTTCAAAAACAGCACCATGAATGGATTATTGCTTGTCGCCCTGTCTCGTTTATCCACAAGGACAACAAGGGAATTGAATTACCCGTTTCGACTTATATTGACTGCCTCGTCCCTAATTTCGTAGTTGAAAGTAATGACCCTAATCAACCGCCACGGGTTGTAAATATCCCCCTGCCCGCCATTTTAGATTCCTTTCATGACATTAAAAATCATTGTGGAGTTCAAGTAGGATTGACTGTGGGCAAAAAACTGGGATTAAAAGAAGTTCCTTTGATTAAGATTCGCGGCCAAACCAAGCGCATAGAACCGATCTTTGCTGGAGCGAAAGATAGAAAAATTCCGAACGAGATTGTATTTCATGCCGGAATTAGCGGGCGTGTGGTTGATCTCTTTACCAAAAAAGTAATTCAGGATGCCAAAGTCACGGTGACCGCTCGAAACCAAGTTTATGAACGCATGACGAGCACTCTGGGCACATTTGTGATTGAAGACTTGGAACTCAGAGGACTCAAACGAGAAATGCTCGGACAACATCGAAAATACATTGATGGCTACGGAACCATCCAAAAAATTGTGGTCGATCAAATTGCTCCCCAAGATGACATATTGCTTGATCCAAAGCGCGTCAATGTCACCGGTAAAATCAGCGAAACCTTCCGTCCTAAAAACGGAAGCGGATTGAAAGGAATCAAGGTTGGCTTTGATGGTTATCCACAATTTCAAACCGCTACCGATGAAAACGGTTTTTATTCCATCAAAAATGTACCTGCATCGCTCACCGATTTCTCAGTTGACGATTTAACCGAGGGTCATCAACCCGCAAAGCAGAAGCTCGATCTCAATCCTGAAACCGTGAACGAGCATGTCGATTTTACCCTTGTCCCCAATCTTACGGAAGTGCAAGGACAAGTCACCTCACGCGGACAACCGGTGTCTGGCTTGCAAGTCATTTTACCTGGCTTCCCCGAATACGTGGTGGTTACCGATCAAAATGGAAATTACAAATTCTCGGATATTCCTCAAGGCGTGACGAACGTTGAAGTTCTCAGCGATCCTGAAGTAGTCTATATTGGTAAACAAGAAGCGATTCCCGGTTTCAAGGCGTACAAAAAACACTCTCAAAATGTGATCGTCAAATACAATCGAAGCGATATCACCGGAAGAGTCTATGATGTTGTCTCTAAAAGACCAGTTTCTGGCGTAAAAGTGTACGTTGAAGGAGCAGAACAAAAATACAACGGTGTGACCGACCAATATGGAGCCTACAAAATTGTAAAAGTTCCATCCACCGCGACGACCCTCCTTTTAAAGAATATCGACCAAAAATTCGTTTGGCGCCCTCGTCTCATTGATCCTTCATTGGTACCGGGTGATGACGTTTCAGGGCAGGACTTCAGAGTCGTCCCGCGCGATTACATTAAAAATAATATTGTATTCATTCTGACATGGAATGAACGCCAACCCGATTTAGATTCCCAAATATTCTTGCCGGATGGGCGTCACCTCTACTTTAAAACTTTGGGTGATAACTCATTCAGCACGAAGGGCGGAGCCACTCTCGACAAGGATGACACTGGCGTTGCAGGACGTGAAACGACCGTGATCTTTATGAAGGATTCAAAAACAGTCCAAGCGGGAAAATATCGCTTTCTTGTGTTCCAATACGTAAATCAAAACATCACTTTTCAACAAGGTGGTGCATTGGTTGAAGTTTATAAAGACGGAGAATTCCTGAAGGAGATTAAACCGAGCGCAGGACGCGGGCGGGTTTGGTATGTGGGCCTCGTTGACAATGGAAGCCTGTCGGTGATCGACCAATTCCCCGCAGGAGAACTCTATGAGCAACTGGATACATTGGAAAAAGAGTTGAAAGACAACAGCGAAAAACCGCAGCGTGAAACGGAAATCTATAATCAACTCGTGAATCAGGAGAACACCATTGTCAGCGACTACAACACAAATGTTGCAACCTTAAAGCAGTTGAACTTGGATTTAGAATCGGTGAAAGACGGCAAAGAGCCAGTCTTACCCATTGTCGTCCCTGAACCACCAGTAGTCATTGTCCCGGTAAAACCAGAGCATAAGGTACCAGCAATTACACCTGCCGCAACTACACCGATCACTCCACAAATGCCAGGCACGAGCTCGACCGGAGTTCCCGTGCAGCAAGTAGCGACCGTGGCGACTCCCCCACCTCCACCGCCTCCTCATGTTGCCACCCAAGCCGAGAAAATTATCCAGGTACAAAAGGAAATTCACGACTTAGAAATTGAGATTAAGGCAACGAATGACCGGCTAGTGCTCATTCGCGATCAAATGGTGAAGAAAAAAGCGGTGATTGATCAACTGCCTACATGGATTGCAAATCGTAAAAATGAGATCGACAACGAAAAGGCCAGTATCGACCAAAGAATCGAGCAGATTTTAGAGAATTATCGCTAAAAATCTAGATGGTAAGAAACGACTATTAATTTCGTTTCTTGCTATCGCTCGCCACTGAACGACTGGCAATAGAGTGAATATTTTCATTCAAAGCATACTGAGGATCAAAACTTTGAGTGCCTCTTCTGATTTCAAAGTGAAGATGCGGACCGGTCGCGTGGCCTGAGTGACCAGATTTTGCAATCACGTCCCCACGAATCACATGTTTGCCAATTTTCACTAAGTTTTTTGAGTGATGTGCATACACAGAATAAATATCATGTGCGTGCTTGATTACCACCATGCGGCCGTAGCCTTTAATTTTAGATCCAACATAAACCACGTCCCCATCGGCAGCTGCATGCACGGGCGTGCCCATGTGCGCGCGAATGTCGACGCCTTGATGAAATTTTCTTCCACGCTGGCCAAAGGGAGATGAAATCTCTACCCCATTTTCGATGGGCCATTGCCATTTACCGCTCAGACTTACCCGCTCGCCTTCTTTGGGCGCATAGAGTTCGTCTGGATTGGTAGAAGTAGACTGAGCATTAGAAACGATAGAGGTGTCATCGCTGCTAAATAAGCCTCTTCGGGAAGTTTTCACGGGCTTGGTGGAACACGCACCCAAAAAAACAGCAACAGTGATGAGTAAAACTAATATTTTTAGAGACTTAAATTGGGGGTAAAACTCTTTCATTTTATTCATCATGTGTTTTCCCTGTGAGCTCTCAATTATTCTGAAAGTCGTTTCATTTCTTCTAAAAAAGCCATGTCCGTTACATCCAGTTTCAGTGGCGTGAGCGCAACAAAACCTTTCGCTACCACTGCACAATCCGTATCGGCTTCTGGCTCAAAACCATTATACTGCCCCCCCACCCAAAAATAATCTCGTCCACGGTGGTCGGTTCTCTTCAATACGGCGCCATTATAATAACGGAATCCTTGGCGCGCAGGCATCATGCCCTTAATTTTACTGATCGGTAAATCAGGAACGTTGATATTCATCAGCGTATATTTAGGAAACCCTTTTTTCCGATACTCTTGAATTACTTTTACCGCAATCTTTGCGGCCGTTAAGTAATTCAATTTATGCTCAGGCTTCCGTGATTTAAAATTCACATCCAAACTTACTGCGAATGCTGGAATCCCTAAGATACATGCTTCGCGAGCAGCGGAGACGGTGCCCGAGTAATAGACGTCCTGGCCTAAGTTTGCGCCACGATTAATACCTGAAACGATAATATCAGGGGTGGCTTTAAAAACCTGTTTAATGCCCATATAAACGCAATCGGCCGGTGAGCCACTGACGCCATAAAAATCTTTTTCCATCGGAATTAGCCGCAGTGGTTTATGAAGGGTTAGCGAGTGCCCTGTGGTACTCTTTTCTTCCAAAGGTGCCACCACTTTGACGGTTCCAAGCTTTTTCAGCTCATCGTAAAGGATTTTTAAACCGGGTGAATGTACTCCATCATCGTTCGAGAGCAATATCCGCATCACTTCATTGTATCCTGGGTTTTTTGATTGTGCAATTGAACATCAGGTGCCACCGAAACTATCTCCGTTCATATTAAATTCAAACGCAACGTTCGGGGAAAAGCCCTGCCCTAACCATACGGCTTGGGTCATCGCAAAAAATAGTCGCCAACAGCGTGACGGGTGCTGCAAAAGCATTCCGAAGCTACTGGTCACTAAGCGCTGAGGAGAATGGGTAACTAAATCATAGGTAACCGAAGCCTGAGGCATGATGTAGTCATTGACGGAATACTTTAAATTCAACACCACTGAAGATGCCTTAGAAGTTAGTTTTGAAAAGCTATAGTTCAGGCCAAGCGTTCTTTCAAACGAGAGAACTCCGTTATGGATACCCTTTTCAATATTCCAAGCTACACCCAAATTAAAACGATGTGCGCTCGGATAGGGCACGAGTTGTGAGGCTACCGGATCGTAGCGGTCGAGGTAGGAGAAATACGTGTAATCGCCTGCAGCCGAAAACTTCCCTCCATCATAAATAAAGTGAGTAAACAAAGGCGATAGAATAATTCGATTATCCGGTGCACCACTCGGCACCACGCTTTCCATCTCCCGAATATCAAGAGTTTGCTCCATTCCGAATTCGAATGAACGCCTGACACTCACCGTTCCATTTTTAGCTACTTGCCTGCGGTACACTTGAGTGAGAAAGCCGTAAGTCAGTGAATTTCCGAGCGGTGTAAAATAAGTATTCAAGCTCTGCTGAGTACCGAGTGGAACGATATCTGAATTGTCAAAATATTGCCCAGCACCTTGGTTTTGCACTTGCAAAATAAAAGGATGATCACTCGACTGCTGCTGCGTGGGTATGAGCGAATACCGAAGCGAAGGGCGAATCGTATGCTTGTAACTCACGTCCGGATCATCGGATGCAATTTGTTTTTCAAGCTGCAAACTTAACTCCGCTTGAGTGAGTAAATAACCGCGAGCTAAACTGGGATAAGTAGCATCAAAATCATAAAAGTAGCCGTGATACTGAACAGAAGGAACCAACGAAAGCCAAGGCCAAGGATTCAGTGTTGTGTACATATTAGGAATGAGCGTGAGCCGATTCGCTTCTCGAACTGTTTTAATGGGCTTTCCGTTAACATCGGTACTGTAATCGAATGCACCACCATTGCGAGCAAAACGATTAAAACGTGCTTCCACACCCGTTGCGACCTTTGAACCAAAGATAAACTGGTCGTTGGTATTAACCACCACTTTGGGGAACTCCTGAACCGTTCCATTGTCAAACCCATTGATGAACTGCTGGTTACTATCAAAGTACATCAAATTTCTGGTTCTTTTTAAAGAGATGATCGTACTCATTTGAGGATCATTTTTTGAAAAGAACAAATCGCTCGAAAGTGCGGGCTCATACAAACCAGAAATATCATCGGAGTAAATAATGGGATAAGAATTATCGCTCACTTCGTTTACTCTGAGCTTTGCTTCAAAGCCGAGTGGCATTTCCTGAGTCACTGCGATTTTACCCGCATACCGAAAAGGGAGATTGGGCGAGAACTCGAGCGTTTTGTTATCCTTAATCCAATAAAGGTTCGCGGTACCCTTACTCCGGTCAGTATTGATATAACGAGTCTCCCACTCCATGCGGGCTCCCCGTTTAAAATAGTAACCGCCACCAAACGTCATATCAGACCAATCGTTTGGAGCCCAATATACCGGCTGAATGAAGTAAACTCCGGCCGCTTGTGCACTTCCGAAGCGAGGAAAAAGCAAACCACTTTGTCGTTTCGATTTAATCGGAACCACCATGTAAGGAAGCCAAAAGAGAGAGGCATCTTTGACTTTGACTGCAAAATCCTTCATGAAGGCATAGCCATCAATGGTGAGATCCACATCACTTCCCGTGAGTTCCCAGGAGTTCGGACAATCCAGGCAAGTGCTGTAATCGTAATCTTTAATATGATATTGCTTCTCACCCGTTTGTTCAATGAGAGCGCCTCGAAGTGAGAATCGTCCGTTGGAAAGATTTCCGTTTTTAATGCTGCCCGTTTTATTCCTTAAATCGAGATAAATCTCGTCCGCTCTGACATCGTAATCCGAGTAAAGGTAATGAACCCTGCCCCTGGCATAAACTTTATCATCGTCTTGATTGAGGTCAATTTCATCAGCATACACTTCTTCATTATCGCGGATCACATAAGCATTACCCCGGAGTTCAACAAATCTAGTTTTTCGATTAAGAGTACTTTGATCCGCCCCCCAATGCATGGGCGTCTTCTCGTTTTTGTTAGAACTACCTGGGCCCGCAGCCACTGCGCTGACCGCACTTAAAGCAAGAACAACACCCGTCATGAATAATACACATACGTGAAACGGTCTCAGAATTTGCATCGATTTCCGAGGCGCAAAAAGAGCTGATAAAGGGTGTCCTTCATGTCCTTACGATGAACAATCCTATCTAAGAAGCCGTGCTTCAGTAAAAACTCACTCCGTTGAAATCCTTCTGGTAATTTCTGTCTAATCGTTTGTTCAATCACGCGGGGACCAGCAAAACCAATGAGCGCCCTTGGCTCTGCAATGATCACATCTCCGAGCATCGCAAATGATGCAGCCACTCCGCCGGTGGTCGGATCGGTTAAAATTGAAATATAGGGAATGCCATGTGCGCGCATGCGTTCAATTACCGCGGTGGTTTTTGCCATCTGCATGAGAGATAGAATCCCCTCTTGCATCCGCGCACCACCCGATGCCGATACAAGCACTGCTGGAATTTTATCTTTGAGGGCACTCTCTAAAACCATGGTGATTTTTTCACCCACCGCAACACCCATGCTGCCACCCATGAATTTAAATTCAAATACGCCCAGGTGATAAGGGACTCCATTCAGGGTCGCCTTCCCTGCAATGAAGGCATCATTCATTTTGTATTGTTTGATCGCATGAACGAGACGATCTTTATAGGGCTTCTGATCATCAAATTTCAGTGGATCATTAGAGGTAAAGTTTTCGCCGTACGATTGAAAGGAGCCTTCATCCGTCAGGAGTGCAATTCGCTCGCGAGCCGAGATCCGAAGGTGATGTTGACACTCTTGGCAAACGGACAAACTCTCTTGAAGTTGCTTTGTTTGGATGATCTCCCCGCAGCTTGGGCATTTGCCCCACAATCCTTCTGGGATTTTGGCCACGCGTTCAGAGGACTCACTCTTAAATCGAGGTGTTTTTAGATCGTCAAACCATGATGACATAACCCGTTCAGCGTAACAGGATTATGTATTCCGTGCATGCATAAATTGTATGAAGGTGGGAACCAATTCAGGGCAAAATTGCTGACCTGCGGCATTGAGAATTTCCCCCAATGCGACTTCATGGCTTCTTGCCCTTCGATAAGGGCGATCACTGGTGATGGCATCGTATGCATCCACAATCGCAATCATGCGGGCACCAATCGGGATTTGTTTTGCTTTTAGGCCTAAAGGATAGCCTTTTCCATCAAATCGCTCGTGATGATGCCTGACCGCTTGGGCCACTTCTTGAATTCCGGGATAATCGCGGATCATTTGATAGCCAAGCTCCGAATGCGCTTCCAAGTGTTCGCGCTCGCTCGGGGTCAACGCCGAAGGCTTTAATAATACTTCGTCGAGTACCCCTACTTTACCAATATCATGAAGGAGTGCCGCAATTTCGATCGCCTCAAAATCTTGATCAAGATGCATCCAACGACGGCGTAAGTAAGTTGTCCACTCTTGGGTCAGTTTATAAACACGATTCACATGCGAGTGAGTATTTTTATCTTTAGCCGCAAGCACCTGAACGAAACTTTGCAAAAGTACGATCGATTGTTCGCGAGCAATATCTCGAGAAGGAGTGATCTGTTGCGGTGTTTGTTGATGTGTTGATTGCCGAAACGCTGCTTGACTGGGAATACTTTGCAGTAATTTTGCCTCATCCATGGCGGGACTTCCAATTCTTCACCACCCACTCATCCTTGAATGGGATCTATATGAAATTGAGAAAACATATTCCACGTACGTGCCACATGTGAAGGTTTTGCGAATTGATTTTTGGATGGTAAAAAAGCGGAGGAGAAGATAAAAAAATGCCTCGGCGAAGGGTCTTCCTGATTTCGCCGAGGCGTGGAGCTTTTTATATAGAGATTTATTCTCCCGCTAAGAATCCATCCATGGACTCAACCACAACCACACACATTCAGGATGACTGGTGATCTCACTTGGGTCAAGCTTCTCGTTCATTATTTTTCATTTTTTTTTGAATTTCGAGTGCAGCAGCATACGCCAATTTTTTCGCGATGGAAAAACGCCCTGATATCAAGGATGAAGCGTCTTTGGTTGAAATTCCCGCAGAAATCAAGCATTCCAATGTAAGCTCCCAGGACTCCTGATCTTTTTTATTTTTTACATAATCTTTAGGTATCAAGAGAACTAAAACCCACTCGCCCCGCTCGTCAAATGCTTGGTGAAGTAAATGTTCAAGGAAATCAGAGCCCAATCCGGTATAAAATGTCTCATGGATTTTGCTCATTTCTTTTGCAAGGAAAAATTTAGGTGTAAATTCAAGCCCCTTGCTCCACGACGCGAGTAACTCAAGGGTAGCTCGAATTCGATTTGGACTTTCAAAGAAAACGAAACTTCGGTGGAGTGGGTCATCCTGAAGTAAGGTTAACAATTCAAGTGCCGCCGGTGTTTCACGCGGGAAAAAACCTTGAAATGAAAAGGAATTCTGCTCTAGTCCCACCACCGAAAGCACGCTGCTCACCGCCGAAGGACCAGGAATGGGCTCTAATCTGATCCCGGGGAAAGTGGTGACCAGTTCCACTACTTTTGCGCCGGGATCACTGATTCCAGGAGTGCCCGCATCGGTTACGACGCCAATGTGTTGACCTTGCTCTTCTACTTTTTTCAAGAGCTGCCTAATTTCATCCACCGGTGTGTGTTGATCTACTCTTCGAAGTCGCTTGTGTTCAATCTTCATCGCATTCAACAAATTTTGTGTATGACGGGTATCTTCACACCACAGCTCATCGCAATCAGAAATGGTCTCGAGTGCCCGCAAAGATAGATCTGAAAGGTTTCCAATCGGAGTAGCAATCATCGACACCCTCGCCCTCTGTGCAGGATGGGTGTGATAATGAAGGTCGCTTAATACCGGCAAAGATTGCCGATTGTGAGGTTCTTTTTTACTTGGCATTCTATGAACTAGGTTACTCATGAAGGAGCAAAAATGAAAGCAAGAATCAAAAATAACAAAGACTCAATCGTTCTCTATGTCGGTGGAAAAGTGGATTATGAAACGCAAGACAGCGTTTGCCAGTTCATTAACCAAACCATCGAACGCAATCAAAAGGATGAAACACCAAAGAAAATCATTATGAACTTTGAGGCGCTCGATTTCGTAGGATCAAGTGGAATCACTCAGTTTGTACAACAACTGAAACAAATTCATCACGACAATCACACCACTCCCAAGTATTGCTCTGTGCGCTCTGAGTTTCAAAAAATCATCAAAGCATTCGATGAAGAAAATGAATTCGAATTTTTTGACGATGAAGCCCTCACCCGCCGCGGCGGCAAGCCTATTATCAATCAATAGGCATAAAGTTTCTAAAATGCTTTAGCTCCTCACCGTAAAAACCCACTAGGTCTATCCGGATGGAAGTCGCACGCCCCTGATACTTCAACAAATAAGACTGAATTGCACTTCGTAACCTCCTTTGCTTCGGGAAGGTGAGTGTTTCTTCGGGCTCAAGCCAGGACCGTGGGTCTCGTTTTCGTACTTCAACAAATACAAGTGTTACCCCTTTTCCGCGCGCAGCCGCCGCTCTTGCGCCATTTGCCCTCGGCCCGCCCTCACCTACCAGAGGTCCTAATGGTGTATCTTGTATTTCGGCTACTATATCAATTTCGCCCCACTTGTAATTTACGTTTTGGTGCAGGATTTTATATCCATCCGCAAGTAGGTACTCGGCCGCCTTCACCTCATATATTGTGCCTAGTGCGCGTTTTTTTATCTTTTGCATGAGTTCCATTGCATGGATGTCTTGCGAAAGGAGTGCCAATCGCAAACAAGAATGCGCTAATAATTTCAACCTCACTTCCCAAACAGCCACCTGTCGAGACGATGCAAATATATACCCATCTGCAATTGTGCCTAAAAAGCACACTGTTCATGATGCTTAACTTTGCGCTTTTTAGGCGCAATTGCAGATGAGGGAAAATAAAAGCATATGACCCGCAGAATTCACCAGAATTCGCAATTTTTACTTTTCACCAAACAAGATTGAAATCCTAGTGAGTGACTGAGGCGAAGGGCGCGAGACTCCCCTCTAACTTCCTTGGATCGAGCTTATTAAAATAAGCACTCACTACTTTGGGCTGTACAGTCTTTTGAAACAAATCATTTAAGGTAGGATCATCCATCAAACCACTAATGGTCGTTGCGAACTGCACCCACGCGCCTCGCTCACCAGCGACAATCACTCCACCACTCCTAGAAGTCCAACTCGAATTCGGATCAAACATATCACCATGACGCTCATTCGACACAGATGTCCCTACATAAAGCACCTTCACGGACGGCGCAGCTTTAATTTTATATAAACAAGTACCGAGCGCCGCAGGATTTTCGATGCACATTAAGCCTGGGTCGGTCAAAGCCACACCCGACGCTGCAAAAAATCCATCCGCAATCACCGCAAAACCGGCCAGACTCTGACGAGATAAAATTTGTGCCGCTCGTTCGATTGCGTAGCCACGAATCATTCCTTTTAAGTTCAAACGCGTTCTACGATTGTAAAACCGTACCCGAAAAGGCTGGGAATCGAGGAGCATATTTTGCTGACCAAATAAACGAGTCGCTTTTCCGATGTTTGGATCCTTCTTGTCCCACTCAGTAATTTTATTCAAATCATCTTCAGTAAATTTTTCCCCCTCTTTATAGGGCACGAAGGTTACATCAAATTTACCATCAGAAGTATCGAGCATGCGATTGCAGTCAGTAATGATCCCTGCAAGTTCAGCGGTAATTTCGACAGGACTTCGATAAGCACTGGAATTGATCTTACTCACCAAACTCGTCTCAATGCTGCCGTCAGCGAAACCTGCGATGCGCTTAACTTCTGCAACCGCCGCCTGAGCAGATGCCGAAGCCCCCGCAGTCGTCTTCCCTGAAGTTGCAGAGGGCCAAACGCGAATCACAAATTTGCTTCCAAATGCCTCAGCACTAGAAAGCACATAACCCTTGAGCGCAATTTTCTGCCATGGCCGCTCTGGGGCAATCGACTTTTTAGGTGCACTAGAACAGCCAAAATGAAGCACTAGGAATGAGAGTAGCGTTAAAAGGGAAAATACCCGAGCGCGTGTGATGTTGGTAGTCATAGTACTTTCAGAATATCATAAATCATTTTTGTGCTACACTGAATTGATGAGTAAGGCATTCACCAAAGAAAGCGAGCACGACGATCAAGATGACGTAGCCGCGCGCGATTCTGAGCTCCAGGCCTTGCCTAACAAGAAGAACTACATTACTCCCCAAGGCTTTAAACGCCTGAAGGACGAGCACTCGCAACTCATGAATAAAGACAGGCCAGACCTAGTCCAGGTCGTTTCTTGGGCAGCTGGCAACGGCGACCGCTCAGAGAATGGCGATTACATTTACGGAAAAAGAAAGCTCCGCGAAATTGACCGACGCATTCGTTTTTTGTCGAAGCGACTTGAAATCGCAGAAGTGATTGACCCGGCCCTGGTCAAAGCTACCAAAGTTCAATTCGGAGCGACGGTCACTTTTCAAAATGAAGAAGGTGTGACTAAAAAAATCTCTATTGTGGGCATTGATGAAATTGCGCCTGCCCAAGGAAAAATTAGTTGGATTTCGCCGCTCGCAAAAGTGTTTTTGAATCACTCAGTGGGTGATGCTGTTACATTTCGTTCTCCTAAAGGCGAAAAAGAATTAGAAATTATTAAACTCGAATATTTAGAAATTTAAGGGCCAGCCTTAAAACTACTCGCTTTTTTTAGTCTTTCGGTAAGCGATTAAGCTTTTGACAACAATGTTATAGTAAACTATAGTCTTTGTATAACATGTTTAAAAGAATAATAAATTTACCAAAAGATAATAGCTTTTTTCTCTGGGGTCCACGGCAAACCGGAAAAACGTCCTTACTTAATTCACTCCCCAACATTGCCCTCTATATTGATTTTTTAAAGAATGAAGAGTTAATACAATATAAAAACTCACCCGAACTACTTGCCCAACAAATAGAACAACTCCACATTAATAAAAAGGATTGGGTAGTGCTGGATGAGGTTCAAAAAGTACCTGAACTCATGGATGAAATTCATCGAATAATTGAAAATAAAAAAATTAAATTCATCTTAGCAGGATCAAGTGCGCGTAAATTAAAAAAACAAGGTGCAAATCTGCTGGGCGGACGGGCCTGGGTTCGGGAGATGAAGGGACTGGTGTATCCTGAAATGGGAACAGACTTTAACCTCATCAAACTTATCAATCGAGGGACTCTCCCTCAAATCTACTTAAGCAAAGATTCGAGCGAGTTTTTGAGATCTTACGTTGCAACGTATTTAAAAGAGGAAATTCTCGACGAAGGCCTATCCAGAAACCTACCCGCCTTCTCTAACTTTTTACAACTCGCCTCACTCAGTGACACTGAAACCATTTCCTATGAAACTTTCGCCAAAGACGTCGGCATTTCGGCGCCTACTATCAAGTCCTATTTTGACATTCTCACTGACACACTTATTGGAAATTTTTTGCACGTCTACAAGTTACGCCCAAAACGCAGACTTGCCCTGATGCCTAAATTTTATTTCTTTGATGTGGGGGTCGTAAACTATCTTGCCAAAAGAAATGCTTTAGAACCAGGGAGCGAACTATGGGGAAAGGCATTTGAAAACTACATTCACCACGAACTTCAAACCTTTAAAGCCTACCGAAATCCTGAACTACCTATTTCATTTTGGCGTCTCACCACGCAAGTTGAAGTAGATTTCATATTAGGAGACATGGAGGTTGCTATTGAGGTCAAATCAAGCAAAAAAATAAATAACGATCACCTAAAAGGACTCCGAACTATATTGGAAGATCACCCTAAAATCAAAAGACGCATTGTGGTTTCAGGTGAATCACGGTCCCGCATTACAGATGACAAAATTGAGATTTTAACTATACCTGATTTTTTAGAACAACTCTGGGACGGGGGTATCGTATAATAGTTCGCGGATTTAATGACAGCTAGCAACCCGTAGACGCATTACAAAAAACAGGTTTTCCAAAGATAATAGATGACGATCCCCGGTCACCAACACCCAGTGGGAACGTAGGCACCGTGATATGATCACTCATTGATCCAACCTCGAGCACCGGGGTAAGATCTTGCGGTGTCTTAATTGCGGGCGATTCTAAGCCTGAATCTTTAATATCGGCATTCACTTGGGTAGCAGACTTCCCACCCGATGTTGCGGTATTGGCTGCACCCGAAGCAGTCGTTCCGCCTGCAACGACTCCCTGATTTTGCACCAATACAACCGGAGCCACGCCCGGAGCCGTCATCACTTCTGCTTTTCCTTCGATCACAAAAAACTGAGCCGGCTGGCGCGCATCTTTGGGCGCATCAATATAAACTTCGGTACCACGAACACCCATCGTTGCTGCATGAGTTTTAATATTTAAATTCTTTTTATTCCCCATCTTTAAAATCAGCGCACGGGTTTTACCGAAAGCAAGATCTAGGTCTGCAGCTTCATCCTTGGTAGCGGCGTCAATTCCATATTGCTTGACCACGATTTTAGTGTCCGCTGCCAAATGAAAAACAGAACCTTGGCCTAAGAGCAAAGTGGCATTTCCTTTTTTAACCTCAACCACAGAACCTTCTCTGACGTTTGCGGCCTGAGAAACCTTCTTAGTATCGACCCATACCTCACCTTTAATTTCGCCAAGCTTTCCTACCACTTTACCAATACTGGGTGAAATCGTGGGCGCATCTGCGTGCGAGGAAGGCAAAAGGACGAATGCAAAAATGACAACGAGAAAACTACTCATACCTAAACTCCTTCATATAAACTCATGACTCAACATCAAAGAAATGACCCCTTTGCCATAACGAGCAAGCGGCAAAGTTGAAATTACTTTTTTATAATAAACATCGAAGGCCAAGGTCCAATTGCCATCAAAAACTTTCATCAGCCCGGTACCGAGCTTCCCGCTTAAATCTTTACGGCTAGGATCGGCGCTCCAATACCACTGGGTTGAAACCTCTGCATTGAAGGTATTAGATAAACGAAAGGACTCAAAAAATGGAATGAGGGTTGCGTAAGTCACGGGAATAGTAAGGCCGGTGAAACGATAATTCTTCCCTTGGGATAATTGGTTCTCTAGCGCAAATTGCGCCAGTGCATAGCGATTTTCACTCGTAAAGTTACGATAAGTCGCTTTGAGCTGCAGGTCCTCACCCGTTCGAACATTGTCAGCGCCAGAAGCATCTAAATCGAGTAAATAACCCTGGTAACGGATGGGCACTTCAAACTCCCAGATCTCGGAATCACTCACGCGCTTTGTTTTAATAAAGGTGAGCCCCAGATCCCAAAAATAAAGCTGAAACGGATTACGATTTAAAAAATAAGTTTCACCAATCACACCGTAGCGAAATTCGCTCGAACCTAAAACTGCATCTACTCGTTGATAAAGCCCATTAAAGGATTTTGCACTGGCAGCAGAATAATCGGTAAAGGTAGTCAAATAGCGGGTATCTAAAGTTTTACCCCAAGCCTGACCTAAGTAACCCACTTGCAAAGCAGGCGTAACATAGGGGCTCGCGTGATCACTCACTGCAGTACTTCCAATTAAAGAATCTTGAATTAAGGTAACATTGGTATCATAGCCCACGCCCAAGGCACCAAAAACTCTGAATTTACCGCGAGGGCGCTGTTTGAGAGCAGGAAGCGCCGATATCTTTGAAATGGTACCGTTTTGAATTTGTGCAATAATGCTGTCCGAAAATTCAGAAAAGTCAGGGTATTTTGTCTGAATCTGTTTTAATACACCAATTGCCTCTTCTTGCCGACCTCCCCGATTTAAACAATCGGCGAAATTGTAATAAGAAATCACTTGATCTAAACTTGAGGCAGAAAGTTCACTCGCTTTTTTAAAGGCAAAACAGGCTTGTGCAAATTTTTTCTGCGACAATTGGGTCAACCCCAATAAATTCCAAAGTCCTTGATCGCGGCCTTCTGTAACTAAGTAGTTGGCAATAAGCGCCTCTGCGGAG
>CAIMWN010000214.1 GCA_903845155.1 Oligoflexia bacterium | reverse complement strand
TCAGTTATACTTTATCCATTTATAAAATCAGCTGTTTTTTGAGTTTTTCTGGAGCCTGTTAAAAGGAATTTTTAAAACTCGTGTATGGTAAGCCTTCAATTCCTCGATGCCGTCCATGAGGTACTTTTTCCGAAGTTCGTGATCTCTCATCGCCATGTAACGATCGAAATCTACTTTGTTTTTAAAAGAAGCCCTCATTAAGTGTGAAATTTTATCCATTTCAGCATAAAAGAGATTCGCATTATCGTGATAAATCTTCATCACCTGAGTCGCATAACTGTCTACGCTCTCATTTCTAAACATCTCATTTAAACCCGCCTGATCACAGGTCCCTTCAATATTAATCAGGGGGATCGTCTTCTCTAAATCTCCGCCATTAATAAGCGTGTCGCCTCTTTGAATTTTAAATCGCTGATTCAGCTCAAATCCTGAACTCTGTAGCTGATAATTTCGATCCTGATGCGTAAACCTCCACGCATCAAAAAACTGAGCGGCCGATTGAGCATAGCAATCACCAATTTGTTCCTGATCTCTGACATCGACGTGCTTCATCGCACCCTCGACCGTAACTCCCCACTTATTTTTAGCGGAGTCGTCGAGACGGATAAAGTACGAGTCAGTCGCGGGGCTCAACGCCGAAAAGGTAGCTTCTGGCTCATCTGCCCGCGCCGATAAACTCCATAAAACAACAGTAAGGGAAGCGAGTAAGTAAGGTAATGACACCGCTGCATGATAAAATACTTTAGCAACACACTCAATGTAATAATTAAAAGAAGGGCGGCAATTCGGCCGCCACTCAATGAAAAGCATTCATAAAATAGGACCTTTAAAACCTGAGTGGTTGATCTTGTCATTCTCATCTTTCTCAGGCACAACTAAATCCATGCGTGCTGTATCGATGGACATTCACATTGAGTATTTATTAAGCTACATCCAGGATGAACTCAAGGACCTGGAAGGGCTTCGCATTCATCCTATCGCGCCAACGGGGACCAAAAAAAGCGTGGACCTTCCTCAAGATTATAACCCTGAAGAATGCAATCTGCACCAAACGCGAGGCGTGAGGGTGAGAGCAGGAAGTCGTGAATATTTTTTCCCAGCGGAATGGGCCGCAAGTAATGACTTCACCCCAGTTCAAAATCAGGCGAGAGAAATCAGAGACTTCTACTTAAGCTACAAGACCGAAAAATTAACTTAAACCCCAAACCAAGTTCAAGTATTCCAAATTATTTCGCAGGACCAAATTTTCCGGTGGGAATGCCCTTTGGAAGGGTGGGCTTAATGCTAGGAGTGCTCGGCTTTGCTTTATGGGCTGGAGCAGGTGCTTGTTCAGACCGCTGAGCAGTGTTTTGCGCTGCCTTTTGATTCAGAATCTGTCTTTTTAAAACCTTTTCCACTTTACGCACATTGATTTCATCTTTATGCGTAATTAGGCTAGTCGCTTTTCCGCTACTTTCTGCTCTTCCCGTTCTACCAATCCGGTGAATATAATCTTCTGCATCTCTAGGAAAATCATAATTGATCACATGAGCAACTGCATCCACGTGAATCCCACGCCCCACAACATCGGTAGCAATGAGCACACCATATCTTCCATCTTTGAAATCTTGCAGCGCGCGTTCGCGAGTGGCTTGATCTAAATCAGAATGCAATTGGGTTGCATCTTTGAAACCGCGATTGCGAAGTGAGCGCCAAAGCCGTGCAGCGCTGTCTTTAGATCGCGCAAAAATTACCGTTGAGCCGGGCTCATCATAAAGGAGTTGTTCTAGGTCCCGAAGTTTGCGTTCGTCCGTAGTAAAGACAAAACGCTGATCAACCGTGATGGCTGCGCGGGAAGCGTGGCCAATTTTAATTCGGTACGGCTCATAGAGAATTCGTTGAGCGAGCTTTTCAACGGTAGGCGAAAGCGTCGCTGAAAACAGTAAGGTTTGTCGAGTATTTGGGGTCTGATCAATGATGCG